>NZ_FR883100.1:1044-21732 GCF_000435115.1 Bacteroides sp. CAG:633
CCCCTCTCCCAAGGAGAGGGGAGGAAGGTTGGATTCCCTCTTTGTTTCCAATAATCAAAAGAATACCTCCACTACTCCCCTCTCCTCGGGAGAGGGGCAGGGGGTGAGGCTCTGGCAGGAACAGAAGGAACTCAACAAACGCCTGAAGAAGCTGGAGCGTCGCGTGGCCGATTGCGAAGCCGAAATCGAACAGACCGAAAGCGCCATCGCCATTCTTGAGGAGAAAATGGCTACTCCCGAAGGAGCCTCGGACATGTCGCTCTACGAGCAGCACCGCAAGCTGAAGGAACAGCTCGACCACGTAATGGACGAGTGGGAGACAGCATCGACAGAGCTGGAGGAAGCCCAAAAGGGAGCCTGATGGCCGCCGGGTGAAGAACGGAAAACAACTTTATAAAACAGTATAACAATGAACATGAAACATTTTCTTCCCGTTGCAGCGATATGCCTGCTGGCAACATCGTGCAACACGGGCAAGCAGACGGCCGAACAGACAGCCGGCATTCAGCTTGCCAATCTGGATACCACGGCTCTGCCGGGTACCGACTTCTATCAGTATGCCTGCGGTGGCTGGATGAAAAACAATCCGCTGACCGACGAATATTCGCAGTATGGTTCGTTCACTGTGCTGGCCGAGAACAACCGCAAGCAGATTCAGGGTCTTATCGAAGAACTGGCTGCTTCGCAACACGAAGCCGGCAGCGTGGCACAGAAGGTAGGCGACCTGTACAAGATTGCCATGGACAGCGTGAAGCTGAATCAGGACGGTGTTGCCCCCATTCAGGCCGAACTGAAGGAAATCGGTGCGCTGCAGAGCAAGGAACAGCTTTATCCGCTGCTGGCACAGCTCTATAAGAAAGGCATCGCAGCCTATCTGGCCCTCTACGTGGCAGCCGACGAAATGAACAGCAACATGAACGCTGTACAGATAGCCCAGTACGGACTGAGCATGGGCGACCGTGACTACTATCTGCTGGACGATGAGGCTACTACTAAAATTCGTGAGGCTTTCAAAGTGCATGTAAAGAAGATGTTCGGTCTGGCCGGATACAGCGACGCCGACGCCGAACGTGCCGTGAAGGTAGTGATGGACGTAGAAACCCGTTTGGCACAGGCTTTCCGCTCGCGTGTCGATCTGCGCGACCCTCATGCCAATTATAACAAGATGTCGATGGAAGACATCAAGAAGCAGTACTCCACCTTTGACTGGGATGCTTATCTGAAAGGACTTGACCTGAACGATGTGAAGGAAATCATCATCGGTCAGCCCGCTTCGCTGGAGGCTTCGGTGAAGATTCTGGACACACTGCCCCTGGCTGACCAAAGCCTGTACTTGCAGTGGAAACTGATTGATGCCGCTGCTTCTTACCTGAACGATGCTATGAAGGAGCAGAACTTCGACTTCTACAGTCGTACGATGTCGGGTACCCAAGAGATGCAACCCCGTTGGAAGACAGCTGTCGGCGTAGTAAGCTCTACACTGGGCGAGGCTGTCGGACAGATGTATGTCGAGAAGTACTTCCCCGCCGCTGCCAAAGAGCGTATGGTGACCCTCGTGAAGAACCTGCAGGAAGCACTGGGACAACGCATCCAGAACCTTTCGTGGATGGGCGATTCGACCAAGGTGAAAGCCCTGGAGAAACTGGCTACCTTCCACGTGAAGATAGGTTACCCCGACAAATGGAAAGACTACAGCTCGCTCGAAATCAAGAACGACTCGTACTGGGCAAACATCGAACGTGCCAACCTGTGGGGACACGCCGAGATGGTGGCCAAGGCAGGCAAGCCCGTCGACAAGGACGAATGGCTGATGACGCCGCAGACCGTGAACGCTTACTACAATCCGACGACGAACGAAATCTGTTTCCCCGCTGCCATCCTGCAGCCGCCTTTCTTCGATATGAATGCGGATGACGCCTTCAACTACGGTGCCATCGGTGTGGTTATCGGACATGAGATGACGCACGGATTCGATGATCAGGGTCGTCAGTACGACAAGGATGGTAACCTGAAAGACTGGTGGACCGAAGAAGATGCCAAGAAGTTCGAGGAACGTGCCAACGTGATGGTAGCCTTCTTCGACAGCATCGAAGTGGCTCCGGGCGTACACGCCAACGGCCGCATGACACTGGGCGAGAACATTGCCGACCACGGTGGTTTGCAGGTAGCTTTCCAGGCCTTCAAGAACGCTACTGCCGCTGCTCCGCTGGCAGTAAAAGACGGCTTCACACCCGAACAGCGCTTCTTCCTGGCTTATGCTGGTGTATGGGCCAACAACATCCGTCCGGAATATGTGCTGCAACTGACCAAGATTGACGTACACTCGCTGGGCGAATGGCGTGTGAACGGCGCACTGCCGCACATCGGTGCCTGGTACGATGCCTTTGGTGTGACCGAGAAAGACCCGATGTTCGTGCCGCAGGCCGAGCGCGTCTCCATCTGGTAACAGGACGATGATATAACCCTATATATGAGAGGGGAGGATTCTTCTTCGCAGACTGTCTGCGGCGAGGAATTCTCCCTTTTTTGTGCCCGTCAGTGAGTGCAGGGAAGGAATGAGAGAGATTCTGACAATGTGCTTGCCAGATAATGTGTTCTGCTTTCAAATTGTCGGGAAAGGGTTTTTTGAATTGATAGACCTGTTTTCCGAAAGTAGGCTGAAAATGTGAAAAGTGGGCGGAATAGGTGCTGAATCTGCATGAATATGCGTTGGATATGCGGGCTTTATACGTTTTTTGTCCCCAAAATGCTTGTCCGGTGTGCGTTCCGTGCTTGTTCGGAACGGGAGCAACGCTTGTGTGGCTTGCGAACTATGCTTGTGCGGCTCGTCAGCAACGCTTGTTGTGCTCGTCAGAATGGCTTTTGGGCCGCGGAAATAAGGCTTTTTGGGGAACCGGAGGGGAGGTGTTTTTCTCTTTCAGATGTAAGGATTTCGATATCGTGCTAAGAGGCAGCGGAATGCGGATTTTTGCTTCCGAAATTCTGGGACGGCGGGCTGTCGGACGGAATTTCGCGATTCTCGCGGCGTTGGCGGAGCAAAGTGTCACATTGTCAAGTACGGTGCGTGGCGCCATTCCCGGTAGCGAATCTGCCTTCTGGGCTGTGCGGACGGAGGTATTCGTATACGTCTGGCAGAAACAGGCGGACGCACGGGGGCTTGTCATTAAAAAGTATAATTTTTGCGATTAATTGCCTGTGTATGCGTCTCCTTACGAACAAAATTTGTAACTTTGCGGCATTATAGATTTAATTTGCGCGTAATTTAAATAACTGAATCATGTCCGAAACAAAAAGAATCAAAACAGCTTTGGTATCTGTATACCATAAGGAAGGTTTGGATGAGATTATCACCAAACTGCATGAAGAAGGTGTAGAGTTCCTTTCGACAGGCGGAACTCGTCAGTTTATCGAATCTCTGGGTTATCCCTGCAAGGCAGTGGAAGACCTTACCACATATCCCTCTATCTTGGGCGGTCGTGTGAAGACATTGCATCCGAAAGTATTCGGAGGTATCCTGTGCCGTCGCGGACTGGAGCAAGACATGCAACAAATTGAAAAATATGAAATTCCCGAAATAGACCTCGTCATCGTCGACCTGTATCCGTTTGAAGCTACTGTGGCCAGCGGTGCCGACGAACCGGCCATTATCGAGAAGATCGACATAGGCGGCATCTCACTGATCCGTGCGGCTGCCAAGAACTACAACGATGTGGTTATCATCGCTTCGCAGGCACAGTACCAGCCCTTCCGCGATATGCTGATGGAGCACGGTGCTACTACTTCGCTCGAAGAACGCCGCTGGTTTGCGAAAGAAGCCTTCGCCGTTTCTTCGCACTATGACTCGGCTATCTTCAATTACTTCGACGGCGAAGAAGGCAGTGCTTTCCGCTGCTCGGCCGGTAATCAGAAGACTCTGCGCTACGGCGAAAATCCGCATCAGAAAGGCTACTTCTACGGCAATCTGGATGCAATGTTCGACCAGATACATGGTAAGGAAATCTCCTACAACAATCTGCTCGACATCAATGCTGCCGTTGACCTGATTGATGAGTTTGGCAACGATATCACTTTCGCTATCCTGAAGCACAACAACGCCTGCGGTCTGGCTACACGTCCGACTTTGCTCGAAGCTTGGAAAGATGCCCTGGCTGGTGACCCTGTATCGGCTTTCGGCGGAGTGCTCATCACCAATGCCGTTGTCGACAAGGAGACAGCCGAGGAAATCAACAAAATCTTCTTCGAAGTCATCATCGCTCCCGATTATGACGTGGATGCCCTCGAAATACTGGGTCAGAAGAAGAACCGCATCATCCTGGTACGCAAGCCTGCCGAATTGCCTAAGAAACAGTTCCGCTCGCTGCTGAACGGTGTGCTGGTACAGGATCGCGACCTGAAGATCGAAACTCCTGCCGACCTGAAAGTGGTGACCGAAAAGGCTCCTACTGCCGAGGAAATCGAAGACATGCTGTTTGCCAACAAGATTGTGAAGAACAGCAAGTCCAACGCTATCGTGTTGGCTAAGGGCAAACAGCTGTTGGCAAGCGGTGTAGGACAGACCAGCCGCGTAGATGCTCTGAAACAGGCCATCGAGAAGGCCAAGAGCTTTGGCTTCGACCTGCACGGTGCCGTGATGGCCAGCGATGCTTTCTTCCCCTTCCCCGACTGCGTCGAGATAGCCGGCAACGAAGGCGTTACAGCCGTTATCCAGCCGGGCGGAAGCATCAAGGACCAGCTGAGCTTTGACTACTGCAACGAACACGGAATCGCTATGGTGACTACCGGATTCCGTCACTTCAAGCACTAATCGATAATGAAGAACGAAGAGTGAAGAATGAAGAATTTCCATGCGGCGCGTAGTTGCCTACCTGAATTCTTCATTCTCCATTCTTCATTCTTCGTTTAAATAGATTCTTCATTCTTCATTTATAATTCTTAATTTATAAGATGGGATTTTTCTCTTTTACACAAGAAATAGCGATGGACCTCGGCACAGCCAACACCATCATTACCGCTGGTGGTAAGATTGTGGTGGACGAACCTTCGGTAGTGGCCTTGGACCGTCGTACAGACAAGATGATAGCCGTGGGCGAGAAGGCAAAGCTGATGCACGAGAAGACCCACGAGAACATACGCACCATCCGTCCGCTGCGCGACGGCGTGATTGCCGACTTCTATGCCTGCGAGCAGATGATTCGCGGACTTATCAAGATGGTGAACAACCGTAACCGTCTGTTCTCGCCTTCGCTCCGCATGGTGATCGGTGTTCCTTCGGGCAGTACCGAAGTCGAGCTCCGTGCCGTACGCGACTCGGCCGAACACGCCGGCGGACGTGACGTCTACCTCATATTCGAACCCATGGCAGCAGCCATCGGTATCGGTATCGACGTGGAAGCTCCCGAAGGAAACATGATTGTTGATATAGGTGGTGGCTCTACCGAGATTGCTGTCATTTCGCTCGGCGGTATCGTATCGAACAACTCTATCCGCATTGCCGGCGACGACCTGACAGCCGACATTCAGGAATACATGAGCCGTCAGCACAACGTCAAGGTCAGCGAACGTATGGCCGAACGTATCAAGATACACGTAGGTGCCGCCCTTACCGAACTGGGTGAAGACGCTCCCGAGGACTATATTGTACACGGACCGAACCGCATTACAGCTCTGCCTATGGAAGTGCCTGTCTGCTATCAGGAAGTGGCACACTGTCTGGAGAAGTCTATCTCGAAGATCGAGACAGCCATTCTGAGCGCGCTTGAGAATACTCCTCCCGAACTTTACGCCGACATTGTGCACAACGGTATTTACCTGGCTGGTGGTGGTGCCTTGCTTCGCGGACTCGACAAGCGTCTGACGGACAAGATCAACATCCCCTTCCACATTGCCGAAGACCCCTTGCATGCCGTAGCCAAGGGAACGGGCGTGGCGTTGAAGAACGTTGACCGCTTCTCGTTCCTGATGCGGTGATTTGTAAATGAATTAGTGAATGGATATTTGATAACACATCTGTCGGTTATCAACTATCCATTATCCATTGTTAATTAGTATAGAACTCGTGCGGAATCTACTGAACTTCCTTCTTAAATACAATTACTGGTTCCTCTTTCTGTTGTTGGAGGTAGCCAGTTTTGTTTTATTGTTCCGCTTCAATCACTACCAGCAGAGTGTGTTCTTTACCTCGGCTAACGAAGTGGCGGGACGCGTCTACGAGATATCCGGAGGCATCAGCTCTTACTTCCACCTCAAGTCGGTGAACGAAGACTTGCTCGACCGCAACCTGCTGCTTGAACAGCGTGTGGCACAGCTCGAAAAGATGCTGCGCGACAAGGGAGCCGACTCGGCGCGCCTCTACAGTCTGGACCACATGGAGGCAGGCGATTACCGCATCTTCAAGGCAAACGTTATCAAGAATACGCTGAACCGTGCCGACAACTACATCACCCTCGATCAGGGTGCATCGGCAGGTATACGGCCCGACATGGGAGTGGTCGATGCAAACGGGGTAGTCGGCATTGTCTACAAAACCTCGCCTCATTATTCGCTCGTTATTCCGTTGCTGAACAGCAAGTCGAGCATCAGTTGCAAGATTGTGGGCAGTGAATACTTCGGTTACCTGAAGTGGGAAGGTGGTGACTCACGCTTTGCCTATCTGAAAGACTTGCCCCGCCATGCCGAGTTCAACCTAGGTGATACGGTGGTGACAAGCGGCTATTCGGCTGTGTTTCCGGCCGGTGTCATGGTGGGTACGGTGGACGATATGTCCGACTCGCACGACGGGCTTTCGTACCTGTTGAAGATAAAACTGGCTACAGACTTCGGTAAGGTGAGCGACGTACGCGTCATAGCCCGTAACGGTCAGGAAGAACAAAACAATTTGGAGGTAGAAGAAACGAATTAATACACCATTGGTACACAATTATCTGCATAAAATAGGATGGTTCGTCGGCTTGCTGTTGTTGCAGGTGCTGATATTGAACAATATGCATATCGTCGGATATGCCACTCCCTTTCTGTACGTCTATCTGATACTGAAGTTCGAGTCGGAGACTTCGCGCAACGCGCTGATGCTGTGGGCTTTCTTTTTGGGCCTTGCCATCGACGTCTTTTCCGACACGCCGGGTATGAATGCTGCGGCAACGGTTTTTCTGGCCTTTTTGCGTCCGGTACTGTTGCGTCTGTTCACACCGCGCGATACGGTCGAAAGTTTTGTACCGGCTGTCCGCACCATGGGTATTTCGCCTTTTCTGAAGTATCTTTCGTTCAGTGTGCTGGTCCATCATGCCGTGCTGCTCTCCATCGAATTCTTTTCGTTTGCCCATTTGGGCACGCTGTTGCTGCGCATCCTGTCGAGCAGTGTGCTTACAGTGGCGTGTGTCATGGCGGTCGAAGGTATACGGAAAAAGCGGTAGTAGTCCGTTGGCCTGATCGTACATTTACTCAATTATCTATTTACCCATTCGTTCAATGAAGGACTATCAGTTAGAGAAACGGAAGTTTGTAATCGGCTTGGCGGCAGTGATTATTGTATTCATTTATATCCTGCGCCTCTTCGACCTGCAAATCATGACAGATGATTACAAGAAGAATGCCGACAGCAACGCTTTCCTGAATAAAATACAGTATCCTTCGCGCGGAGCCATCTATGACCGTAACGGTAAGTTGCTTGTATTCAACCAACCTGCTTACGACATTACCTTCGTACCCCGCGAAGTGACACAACTCGATACGGCCGACTTCTGCCGTGCCCTGAACATCACGCGCGAACAGTTCGACAAGCGCATGAAGGATGTGAAAAACCGGTGGATGAATCCCGGATATTCGAAATACACCCATCAGACTTTTATGACACAGCTTTCGTCCGAGGAATGTGGTGTGTTTCAGGAGAAATTGTTCAAGTTCCCCGGTTTCTACATACAGCGTCGTACCATCCGGCAATACACCTACAACTCTGCCGGACACGTGCTGGGCGATATCGGTGAAGTATCCAAACGCGACATCGAGAAGGACGATTATTACATTCGCGGCGACTACATCGGTAAGCAGGGAATAGAACGTTCTTACGAGACTTACTTGCGCGGCGAAAAAGGCGTGGAAGTGTTGCTTCGCGATGCCCACGGCCGCATTCAGGGGCATTACATGGACGGTCAGCTCGACCGCCCTTCCATTCCTGGCAAGAACCTTACGCTGGGCATTGATATCGACTTGCAGATGCTGGGCGAACGACTGTTGCAACATAAGATTGGTGCCATCGTAGCCATCGAACCCTCTACGGGCGAGATTCTCTGTATGGTATCGTCGCCCTCGTTCGATCCACATATACTGATTGGCCGTCAGCGCGGAAAGAATCATCGCCTTCTTCAGCTCGACAAGCGGAAGCCTTTGCTGAACCGTGCCATTATGGGAGCCTATCCGCCTGGATCGACATTCAAGACGACACAGGGACTCACTTTCCTTCAGGAAGGCATCATACACGAAGAAACAACGTTGTACCCCTGTTCTCACGGTTTCAGCTACGGTAGTTTGCATGTAGGTTGCCACGGACACGCTTCGCCGCTTTCACTGGTGCCGGCCATTGCTACTTCGTGTAACTCGTACTTCTGCTGGGGCTTGTTTCGCATGATAGGCGACCGCAAGTATGGTTCACCCCAAAAGGCTTTGACTGTCTGGAAGGACTACATGGTTTCGCAGGGCTTCGGTTACAAACTTGGCACAGACTTGCCGGGCGAGATACGTGGTTTCATCCCCAACGCCAGTACGTACGACAAAGTTTACCGCGGCTCGTGGAATGGACTTACCATTATCAGTATCGCCATCGGGCAGGGTGAAATTCTGGCTACACCTTTGCAGATTGCCAATCTGGGAGCTACGATTGCCAACCGTGGTTACTTCATAACGCCCCATGTGGTGAAGGAAATACAGGACAACGAACTGGACAGTTTGTATCGCACCCGCCGCTATACGAGTATCGACCGCAAGTATTACGAAGATATTGTAGAAGGTATGCGGGCAGCCGTTACGGGTAGTACGGGCAGTGCTACCTGTCGTATGGTCGGAACCATTTTGCCGGGTGTAGAAGCTTGCGGAAAGACGGGAACGGCGCAGAACCGCGGAAAAGACCACTCCGTCTTTATGGGCTTTGCACCGATGGACAATCCGAAGATAGCCATAGCCGTGTATGTAGAGAACGGTGGCTTTGGGGCTACGTTTGGTGTGCCGATTGGTGCAATGATGATGGACCAGTATCTGCATGGCAAGCTGTCGCCCGAGAACGAGAAACTGGCAGAAGATTTCAGTAATCGGGTTATCTATTACGGCGACGAAGAACGGTAGGAGAAGTTAAGCCTCACCCCCGGCCCCTCTCCCAAGGAGAGGGGAGAGAGGAGCGGGAGTAAATCTGGCTGGGGAATATTTGTCTCTGCTCTCAAAGGCATAGGTGCAACTTAAAAACTAAAAAGAACTTAGAAACTCAAGATTTGACTATGATAGAGAATTTGGCAACAAGGAGGGACAGCATCTGGAAGTCGCTTGACTGGGCGACGATTATCGTCTATCTGCTGCTGATTGTATGCGGTTGGTTCAGCGTGTGCGGGGCAAGCTACGATTACGGCGACCGCGATTTTCTGGATTTCTCGACCCGTGCAGGCAAGCAGTTCGTCTGGATTATCTGTTCGTTCGGACTTGGGTTTGTGCTGCTGATGCTGGACGATACGCTGTACGACATGTTTGCTTACCTTATATATATAGGCCTGATGTTGCTGCTTATCGTCACTATTTTCATTGCGCCCGATACGAAAGGGTCGCGTTCATGGCTCATATTGGGGCCTGTCAGCCTGCAGCCGGCGGAGTTTGCCAAGTTTGCTACGGCTCTGGTACTTGCCAAGTACATGAGTACCTATTCGTTTACACTCCGGAACTGGAAGAAAGTGCTGATGGTGGCTTTCCTGATACTTTTTCCAATGATGCTTATTATTCTGCAGCGCGAGACGGGTTCGGCACTGGTTTACCTGGCTTTTTTCCTGATGCTCTATCGCGAGGGAATGCCTGGAGTAGTGCTGTTTTCGGGTATCTGTGCTGTCCTTTATTTTGTAGTGGGCATTCGCTTTGCCGAAGAATGCATAGCCGACACGCCGACACCGATCGGCGAGTTTGCTGTGTTGCAGATGGTGTTGCTGTTTGCTGCGGGGATGGTGTGGGTGTACGAGAAACGTTGGGTACCGGTACGCAATATGCTCATTGGCTCGGTAGGAGGAGTGCTGCTGGCATTCATCGTGTCGGAGTATATCGTTCCTTTCAACCTGGTATGGGCGCAGTGGGGGCTTTGTGCGCTTGCCGTGGGCTATCTGTTTTATCTTTTTCTGAGTGAGCGTCGCTGGTCCTATCTGCTGATAGGGTTGTTTGCTATGGGCTCCATTGGCTTTCTGTATTCCAGCGATTATTTCTTCAACAAGGTGTTGGAACCCCACCAACAGGTGCGTATCAAGGTGGTACTGGGCATGGAGGAAGACTTGGCCGGTGCAGGATACAACGTCAATCAGTCGAAGATTGCCATCGGTTCGGGTGGTCTGACGGGTAAAGGATTCCTGAACGGCACACAGACGAAGTTGAAATACGTGCCCGAGCAGGATACCGACTTCATCTTCTGTACAGTAGGTGAGGAAGAGGGCTTCGTTGGCTCTGTTTTTGTACTACTACTGTTTTTGATACTGATATTGCGTCTTATTGCGCTGGCCGAGCGTCAGCAATCACCCTTCGGGCGGGTATATGGCTATTCGGTGCTGAGTATATTTCTGTTCCACCTCTTTATCAACATCGGTATGGTGCTGGGACTGACGCCTGTAATCGGCATTCCTTTGCCGTTCTTCAGCTATGGTGGCTCGTCGTTGTGGGGTTTTACGATTCTGCTGTTTATTTTTCTGCGGATTGATGCGGGTAGGAACCGCCGGCTTGTCTGACAAGGCGGATGCCGATGTCGTTGATGCCTGGCAGTGTTTCGTTGGGCAGGGTATGGATCAGTTTGAGGCGATAGGTACCAGCACTGTCGATGCGGATGGTACCTGCCGGAAAGCGTGTCTGATACAGTCCGCCCCAGCCTTCGCCTTTCCAGTGCCCTTGTCGGTCGGCCAGAATGTAGTGCAGGCTGTCGGTTGTCGTCTGGCTGATGCCCGGACCGCAGTAGCACAGCCCTAATCCGATGTCCTGATACGGGTAACGATTGGTGTTCCTGATTTCGATGTCGAGCCTGTAGTTCGTTTGCGAGTCGGGCACAGTGACGTCGAACACAACCGTGTCCTGCTTGCTCCAGCCTTCGCTGGGCAAGGAGTGGAAGTTATGATATACAGCCTGCTTGTCGCATGCGCATAGGGCACATACGGCAAGCAGTTGTAACAGATTCCGGCCGAATGCCGTCGGATTAGTTTTGCGACGGCTGTTCATTGTTGCTTTGAGTTGGTTTGGCTTCCTGCCGTGGCTTGGGCTCCTGCTGGGGTTTTGCTTCCTGGCGGGGCTTGTCGCCTTGTTGTTTTCTTTCGCCTTGCTGGTTCTTCTCCTTCGGCTGGTTCTTTCGGGGCTGCTGTTGCGGACGTTCGCTGCCAGCGGGTTGCTTTTCAGTTTTGGGAGCTTTTTCGCCTTGAGGGACATTGCCCTGCTGCGGCTGCGAAGCGGCTTCCTGCTGTTGTTTAGGGCGGTTATTGCGTCCGTTTTTACGCTTGTTTTCACCCGATTGACGTTTGTTGTTCTCGCCGGCTTCACCGTTGTTTGGCTGCTTGGCCGGTTGTTTGGCGGCTACTGCTTCGGCCTGCTCGGCGTTCTGCGGGCGTGCCGGCTGTTGCTTGGCAGGTGCGGCAGCCTGTTGGGCATTGTCGGGCTGACGGTTGGCATTGCCTTTTTTCTTCTTCTTGCGCGAGTTTCCGCCGCCGTTGTTCTCGGCGACTTCTTTCGTCTCGTTTCCGTTGTTGTTCTTGCCCTTACGGCTGCGGTCGAAGCGGGTCAGGCTTTCCTGCTCGAGCAGGTCGGTGGCTTTCTTGTTTTCGCTTCGGGCGGCTTCTTCGTGCAGGCTGTCGGGCTTGATGCCTCGCTTGTTCATACCAATCACTTCGAAGGCACGGCGGCTGCTGATGGTTACTAAGTTGGCCGGGATGCTCTTGTCGGTGGAGTAGGTTATCTGATTGCTCAGAATGTCGGCCTTGAAGAAGTAGAAGACGCCGTCCTTGGTTTCGAGTTGGATTTCCTTCGAGGGCAGGCGCTTCTGGGCTTCTACGTAGCAGTCCACTTCGTAGTTCAGACAGCACTTCAGCTTGGCACACTGTCCGGCCAGCTTCTGCGGGTTGAGGGAGATGTCCTGGTAGCGTGCGGCGCTGGTCGATACGGAGACAAAGGTTGTCATCCAGGTGGCGCAACACAGCTCGCGGCCGCAGGGACCGATGCCGCCTATACGTCCGGCTTCCTGTCGGGCTCCGATTTGCTTCATCTCGATGCGTACGCGGAATACTTCGGCCAGGACTTTGATGAGCTGGCGGAAGTCAACACGTTCGTCGGCTATGTAGTAGAAGATGGCTTTGTTGCCGTCGCCCTGGTATTCGACGTCGCCTATCTTCATCTCCAGCTTCAGGTCGAGGGCTATCTGGCGGGCACGGATCATGGTGCTGTGCTCGCGGCTCTTGGCTTCGTTGTACTTCTCCATGTCCACGGGCTTTGCCTTGCGGTAGATGCGCTTGATGTCGGCTTCGGACTTGAGGTTGGCTTTGCGCATCTGCAGGGGCACGAGGCGTCCGGTCAGGGTTACGACGCCGATGTCGTGGCCGGGAGTGGCCTCTACGGCTACGATGTCGCCCTTTTCGAGGGGAATTTTATTGCTGTTGCGGTAGTAACCTTTGCGGGTGTTCTTGAACTGCACTTCTACGTACTCGCTTTCTTCGGCATTGCCGGGAATGTCGGCCAGCCAGTCGTAGGTGTTCAGCTGCTTGTCTTGTCTGCCGCAGCTTTTGCAGCAGAGGTTTCCGCTTCCGTTATGTAGTTTGAATTCATTCATATCGTTTGGTTGAATATAATGTTAGTTTTCAGGTTCTCAAGTGTGCGGGGTGTTGCTTATCCCGTTTTCAGCAGAACGATCATCTTCAGTGCGAAGTCGAAAAAGACCATGCGCGGGTTGACGTTCTGTTCGATGTGTATCTGCGCTTCGGTCAGTTCGTGAACGATGCCCATGACGTTGCGCTCGTTGACGAAGGGGGCGAAGCGTGTCGAGAAGTTCTCTTCCTGCAGGGTCATGTAGTTCATGTCCGGGCGGTGGAAGTTGTAGATGAAGTTCTCGCGTATCATGCGCTGGCAGTAGTCCAGAAAACTTTTCTGGCGTTCGCGGCCGATGGAGGCGAGTTGCTCGCTCCATTGCTTCATCTCGCGTATCTTGCGCTGGTAGGACAGCCGCATCAGGCTGACGAACCAGTTGAAAAAAAGTTCGTTCTCTTCATTCAGTTGGATGGCTTCGAGCGCCTTGATGAAATCGCCACCGGCCAGGTGGGCTATCTTTTCGCTGTCGACGGGTTGCACGCCGTACTTGCTTTGCAGGGCAGCGGCAATGTCGGCCTCGCTGATGCGGGGAATGTTGATGCGCTGCGTGCGGCTTTGTATGGTGGGCAGTATCATGTCCGGTGTTTCGGTGATGAGCAGGAAGACGGTGCGTGCGGGCGGCTCCTCGAACAGCTTGAGCAGCTTGTTGGCACAGGCTTCGTTCATCTTTTCGGCCATCCAGACGATGGTTACCTTGTAGCCTCCCTCGCTCGACTTCAGGCTGAGCTTGCGGATGATTTCCTCGCTCTCCTGTGTGAAAATCTGCGCCTGCTTGTTTTCGGCATCCATGTCGTCCAGCCAGTGGCTGAGGTAGAAGTAGGGATTGGCGATGAGCTGCTGCCTCCATTGGGGCAGAAAGTCGTTGCAGACGGATACTTTGGGACTCTTGGCCTTGTTGACGATGGGAAAGATGAAGTGGACGTCGGGGTGTACCAGTTTTTCCCACTTCACGCACGAAGGGCAGGTGCCGCAGGCATCGGTGGCGGTGCGGTTGGGGCAGCACAGGTAGCGTGCATAGGCCAGGGCGAGGGGCAGTTTGCCGCTACCCACGGGGCCGCAGAAGAGCTGTGCGTGAGCGATGCGTCCTTCCTGCACTTCCTGTATCAGGCGTCGTTTTACCTGCTCTTGTCCGATGATGTCGTTGAAACTGAACACGTTATTTAAATCCTTTTTTAGTGAATGAGGCATGTCATTTCAGCTCCTTTTATGGGTGGATTCCAAATTCTTCATTCCTCATTCTTCGTTCTTCCTTTATTAATAAATCTGTCTGGCTACTTCACGGATGCTGTCGGCTGCTCCTATCGAGTAGAAGTGCAGGCTGGGCACTCCGTGGTCGATGAGCTCGCGGCATTGCTTGACGCACCACTCGATGCCCACGTGGCGTGCCTCGTCGTCGTTGGTGCATTTCAGCAGTTCGTGGGTCAGCTCTTCGGGCAGGTCTACCTTGAAGGTCTTGGGTATCATGCTGAGCTGCGACAGCTTCTTGAAGGGCTTGATGCCGGGGATGATGGGAATGGTGATTCCCTCCTGGCGGGCACGCTCTACGAAACTGAAGTACTTGCGATTGTCGTAGAAAAGTTGGGTGACGGCATATTCGGCGCCGGTCTCCATCTTCTTTTTCAGCCAGTACAGGTCGGTCTCCTGATTGGGGGCTTCTTCGTGCTTCTCGGGGTAGCAGGCTACGCCGTACGAGAAAGGCGTACGGGTGATTTTCATCTCCGACCCGTCGACGAAGATACCTTTGTTGAAGTTGTTGATCTGCTGTTGCAGTTCGACGGCGTGGGCGTGTCCGCCCGGTTCGGGCACGAAGACAGACTCGTGCTTAGCCTTGTCGCCGCGCAGCACCAGCAGGTCGGTGATGCCGAGGAATTGCAGGTCGAGCAGTTGATACTCCGTGTCTTCCTGCGTGAATCCGCTGCACAAGATGTGGGGCACAACGGTGATGTTGTACTTGTTCTGTATGGCGGCAGCTACGGCCACGGTGCCCGGGCGGCGGCGCAAGCGGTTGCGCTGAAACAGTCCGTTGCCCAGCTCTTTGTAGACGTATTCGCTGCGGTGGGTGGTGATGTTGATGTATTTGGGGTCGAATTCACGCAGCAAGTCGATGGTCTCGTACAGTTTCTCGATGCCCGTGCCTTTCAATGGCGGCAGTATCTCGAACGAGAAGGCGGTCTTCTGCGTGCTGTTTATCAGGTCGATTACTTTCATCTTCTTTTCTTCTATTTCCTTTTGTCTGGTAACAGACTTGTACATTGGGAACAAAAATACGAAAAAGAAACGAGAAAACCATACGACTTCCCTACTTCTTGCTTTCGAGGCTTCCGGCAGGCATGTTTGCAGGGCGTTTGAGCCACACAAGTGTTGCTCGCGAGCCGTACAAGTGTCTCTCGCGAGCCGTGCAAGTGTCCCACAAATGCCATGCAAGTGCTGCTGAAAAGCGGTTCGTCTGGGGTGGAAAAAGAGGCAAAATACTGCTGCGGTAGAAATAATATTGTAAAATTTTGCCGAGCCGGTTTTTCTGTTTAGTTCAAAATAAGTCCGGATAGTGTCGCGTTTTGACTGTTTAGTTCGGATTTCGGATTTTTCAACGCGTTTTGCTCCCCTTTCAGGGGCGAAAAAAAAAGGTTTCGAATTGCTAATTTTTTGGAAATTAGTCTATCTTTGCAAGGTCTAGATTTCTCTGCTAAATGGTTTAATGGCAGTGAAAATAGACGTTTTGTGTATGCGAATAGCATTTTTTGGCAGCATTGTTCCGTTATGGAATTTTAGAGGAGAGTTAGTTATTTCAAATATAAATAATTATGAAGAAGATTATTCTATTGTTCGCCATTCTGCTGGCTTGCGTATTCGAGTCGTATGCGCAGAAAACAGTATTTAAATTTCGTGATGCACAAGCACGTGCCGGTAATGCAGAAACTGAGGTTATTGTAAAGCCTACCGTAGTGGATGTAGAAATACAGAAAGAGAACGGTAAATCTAAAAAGATCGTAGATACTTGGGTATTGAGCAAAGAAGAAGTAGAAATAGGAATGGAAGGAAAGCTGGATAATATCCGTGCGTGGGGCACTTATCTTTCCGTTCAGAAACATCAGTGCGATGTTATTATGGGTGCTACGTTCAAGGTAGAAGATGATGAAGCATCTAAAGGATACACGGTAACTGTTGTTGGCTATCCGGGAGTGTTTACCAACTGGCATCCTGCTACTAAGGAAGATTTTGAATGGATACAGATTCAAAAGTCTACAGGAGGTAATGAGGAAAGCAAGAAAGCTCCCATCGTAAAGAACAGAAATTAATACGAACTTAAAAACATATTACAATGAAAAAGTTATTATCTATTATTGCTGCATTGTTAATTTGCATGGGCACTCAAGCTCAAATAGTTTCATCTCGTAGCTCAATTGTAAGAACCGAAAAACAATCAAGTAACACACAGTGGTTTGTACGTGGTGGTATGAATCTTATGAATTTGAGTGGCGATGCTGCAGAAGATCTGAAATCTAAGATGGGGTATAATGTAATGCTCGGCTTTACTAAAAATCTGGGGGCTCAAGGCGCTTATTGGGGAATGGACTTTGGTTTGACTTCCAGAGGATTTAAAGTAGAGGGTGAAGGCGATGACATTAAAAGCATTGCTCATGCAGTTCAAGTTTCTCCTTTCACATTTGGCTGGGAATTTGATGTGACTGATGCGATTTCTATTGATCCCCATATCGGTGCGTTCGTATCTTGCGACTATACAAGTAAGATGAAGGGTGATGGCGAAGACATCAGCTGGTCTGATTTCGCTGATTACAGTGGAGTAGATTACAACCGTTTTGATGCAGGTCTTAACTTGGGTGTAGGAGTATGGTACGATCGCTTCAACCTTGACTTCAGTTACCAACGTGGATTTATTGATGTATTTACCGATCTGGATGGTGTAAAATCAAGCAACTTCATGATTCGTTTGGGTGTAGCTTTCTAATGCAATATTAAACTCTAAATCATAACATTCAGCGTTCACACCTGCGTATGTCGGAATTGTTTTGAAGCATACGCAGGGTGAATGCTTTTTTTTATTTAAGGCAATGATTAAAAGACATTTTCTTATAATTATATGTTTACTTGCAGGATTTGTTTCTGCATCGGGACAAACATTCAGCGAACTAAAAACACAGTACCCTGTCAGTGCGGATGGCAAGAACTATGTCGTAAGTGGATTTATACCTTTCAGTGACATGTCGGATGAGACTATTTTTGCCAACACTTTATTATGGACCATAAATAATGTGTGTCCGGAGTTTAGAAAGGGCATACATGAACTGAATATAACGGCTAAAAGCTTTTATTGCGACTGGGTGTTGGGCTCAAATGCCGATTCCCAACAAAAGAATGTATATTACTGCAAGGCCAAATTTCAAGTAAAAGAAGGAAAATTGATCTATTTCCTTTCTGACATTCTTATCGAATCATCAGTTTTAATGATGAAACGCCAGACACCTATGGAAAAATTAAAGCCTGAGAAGAAGGAATCGCATAAGGAAATAGTGGACGACTTTGTTCTGTCAGAATCGCAAGTCTTGAATAAACTTTTTGATTTCATAACTACCAATAAACTGAGTGCCATTACTCATTGGGATGATATTGCTATCAGCCGTCCCGTGAAGGGAATGACCGAAGAAGAATGTCTTATGGCTTTTGGAAAGCCTCGTTCTGTTCAAGAGAATAATGGTGAGGTTCAATGGATGTATTCAGGTTCGTTCTATCTGTTTTTCCGTAACGGTAAGGTAGAAACAATTGTACGATAACTAAACGGATATTCAATCAAGAAGAATATATGTTTGTATTCTTTTTGATATACTGTGTGAAAGAAATGCCGGAGGAACATACTCGTTGTTTCCCGGCATTTTGCTGTCCGGATGTGGGCTGGGAGTGTCGCCGATCCCGCATCTTTGCTTCATGTGTTGTAAAACACTTCTTCGGATGTTGCTTTTCTGCGCGAAAATGCAGTTCTTTGCATCAGTATAGTTCAGCACAGATGAATCGTGGAATTCGCTGCCGGAAAACAGTCGGAAACCTCGATGAACACGATGTGGAAACAGCTATGTATCTTTAGCAGAAATAATGAAGTAACAACAATCTAAGAACCATGAACAAGAACAGTAATCAAACAAAAGAGTCTATTCTCAGCAAAGACGGAGTCAGTTATCTCATTCCCTTTATACTTGTAACTTCCTGTTTTGCCCTGTGGGGTTTTGCCAACGACATTACCAATCCTATGGTGAAAGCTTTTTCCAAGATATTCCGGATGAGTGTCACCGACGGAGCACTGGTGCAGGTAGCCTTCTATGGCGGATATTTTGCCATGGCCTTTCCGGCTGCCATGTTTATACGGCGGTTTACTTACAAGGCCGGCGTACTGCTGGGACTCGGACTGTATGCCTTGGGCGCGTTTCTGTTCTTTCCCGCCAAACTGACGGGCGATTATTATCCTTTCCTGATAGCCTACTTCATCATGACCTGTGGACTTTCGTTCCTCGAAACGAGTTGTAATCCGTATATCCTGTCAATGGGTACTGAGCGGACGGCCACACGCCGTCTGAATCTGGCGCAGGCTTTCAATCCGATGGGGTCACTGTTAGGTATGTTTGTGGCAATGAATTTCATTCAGAACCGTCTGAATCCGATGGATACCGTCGAGCGAAGCCAACTGACGCAGGCCGAGTTTGAGCAAGTGCGCGATTCCGACCTGGCAATACTTATCGCTCCTTATTTGGTGATTGGGGTCATCATTCTGATTATGCTGTTGGTGATACGCGCGGTGCGCATGCCGCATAACGGCGACCAGTCTCATTCCATCGATTTCCTGCCCACTCTGAAACGCATTTTCTCCATCCGTCATTATCGCGAGGGCGTGGTGGCACAGTTCTTCTATGTTGGTGCACAAATCATGTGCTGGACGTTTATCATCCAGTACGGTACACATCTTTTCATGTCGCAGGGCATGGAAGAGCAGGCAGCCGAGGTGCTTTCGCAAAAGTACAACATTGTGGCTATGGTGATATTCTGCATCAGCCGTTTCATTTGTACCTTTATGCTGAAGTATCTCAATCCGGGCACGCTGCTGAAGGTGCTTGCGCTGGTAGCTTGTGTACTGACTCTTGGAGTCATGTTCCTGTATAACATCTTTGGCTTGTATTGCCTAGTGGGCGTATCGGCCTGTATGTCACTGATGTTCCCCACTATTTACGGTATAGCCCTGAACGGCTTGGGCGACGATGCCAAGTTCGGTGCCGCCGGACTGATTATGGCCATTCTGGGAGGTTCGGTACTGCCGCCGGTACAGGCTGCTATCATCGACTGCAAGGTGCTGATGGGTATGCCTGCTGTCAACCTGTCGTTTGTGCTGCCGCTGGTGTGCTTTGTGGTGATTGTAATTTACGGCCACCGCGTAAGGCGCATCCGTTAGAAGGCCGGGTGCGGGCGGGGCATGGCCTGTTCTTAAAAAGCAAGGGTAAAATTCGTTCCCTTTCGGGGAAAAACGCTACCTTTGCCGATTAAAGAAAATCAATACGTTATGCCATTAAATTTACCCGATAAGCTGCCTGCCATCGAGTTGCTGAAGGAGGAGAACATCTTCGTCATCGATACCTCCCGTGCAACCCAGCAGGACATCCGCCCGCTGCGCATCGTCATTCTGAACCTGATGCCGCTGAAAATAACTACCGAAACGGACTTGGTGCGCCTTCTTTCGAACACCCCGTTGCAGGTGGAGATACAGTTCATGAAAATAAAGAGCCACACCTCGAAGAACACCCCTATCGAGCACATGAAGGCGTTCTATAACGACTTCGAAAAAATGCGTGCCGAGAAGTTCGACGGTATGATTATCACCGGTGCGCCGGTCGAGCAAATGGACTTCGAGGAAGTGACTTACTGGGACGAGATTACCGACATTTTCGACTGGGCACGCACGCATGTCACTTCGACTTTGTATATCTGCTGGGCCGCGCAGGCCGGACTTTATCACCACTATGGCGTGCCCAAATATCCGTTGGACAAGAAGATGTTCGGCATCTTTGCCCATCGGCCGCTGCAACCGCTCCATCCCATCTTCCGCGGATTCGATGATATGTTCTACGTGCCCCACAGCCGCCATACCGAAGTCCGCAAGGAAGACATTCTGAAGGTGCCCGAGCTGACACTGCTCTCCGAATCGGAGGATGCCGGTGTACACCTGGTGATGGCACGCGGAGGCCGTGAGTTCTTCGTTACCGGACATTCCGAATATTCCCCGCTGACCCTGGATACCGAATATCGCCGCGACCTGTCCAAAGGCCTGCCCATAGAGATGCCCCGCAATTACTATGTGGACGATGATCCTGAAAAAGGTGTCCGCGTGCGTTGGCGTGCTCATGCCAATCTGCTGTTCTCCAACTGGCTGAATTACTTTGTATATCAGGAAACTCCGTATAACATCAACGAAATAGAATGATCAGACAACGGAAAATCGAACTGCTGGCTCCCGCCAAGAATCTGGAATGCGGGATAGAAGCCGTAAATCACGGGGCGGACGCTGTCTATATCGGCGCGCCCAAGTTCGGTGCGAGGGCTGCTGCCGTCAACTCGCTGGAAGACATTGCG
>NZ_FR883101.1:0-1327 GCF_000435115.1 Bacteroides sp. CAG:633
GTACGGCTCGCGATCCGTACAAGCAATACACGCGAGAGTCGCTTGTAATACTCATGAACCTTACTTGCAATACTCGACAGCATTACTTATTACACCGGCTAACTACCGATGTTACATCGCTAAAGTAGGTAGTTATGAATGAAAAGTGAATAATTAGAAATGAAAAACAGGGTGAAGGATGGATACGCGGACTACACGGAATGAGCGGACGAACACGGATAAACACGGATGAAAAGGAGAAAAGGAGAAATTGGGTTCACGCTTTCAATTGCGAAATTAGCACTGATAATCAGCCTATTATGTTGAAAGATAAAACTTCACGTTGATTCAATTAAAAATGAATAATTAAAAATTAAAATCCGCGTTCATCCGCTCATTCCGTGTAGTCCGCGTATCTATTCTTTTCATTACAAATCTTTATTATTATCATTCGCTTACGGTGAAACTTTTGCAGACAGGCTCTTGCACTCACAGGCTGTCACCCACCTGTTTTTTTCTAGTTAGGAAAAAATTTTTTCCTAACTGGGAAAAAATCACTGCAAGACTATCAACTGTCACCCCTTTGTAGAAATCCGTTCCGCCCGTATTTAAAAATTAAAATCCGCGTTTGTCCGCTTTTTCAGCGTCGTCCGCGTATCCATCTTTCACCACAAACAACTCACTCACCCTTATCCACTTGACAAAGGCCTTCCGATTTTGTATCTTTGGGGAACGGTTAATGAGTTGACAAGTTGACGAGTTAACAAGGGAACAAGGTGCCTCGGAGTCTGTAGCCGCGTCCCTCGTCCCTATTCACACTTAAACCCAAAAATCGCTATGAATCTGATTACGAACTTGAAAAGCTGGTTCCTTCCGTGGAACACCACACGCAAGGACAACACGACAAACGAAACAACTAACACGACCGGCACAACGGTCCCACAACCGGTACGCCGGCAGCCAGCCCCGCCGCTCCGTACGAACAACTGCTGACCGACCTGCAACACGTCTGTCACCGCCTGCCCGGAGGTGAAATCTTCGTAGTGATGGGCGGCGGCGAGTTCAGCGTCCGCATGACCTGGACGCCCGATGACTGCGCCAAGAACGAACAAAAACGTATGTTCAGCCTGAACGGCGGGAACGAAATCATCGAATGGGTGGACGCGCAACCCAAAGAAGAGCAGATGAAAGAGACGGCAAAAGACGATACCGTCGCCAACGTCACTATCGAAGAATCTCCTGCCCAACCCGAAAAGCCCTCGCGCCAGCAACAGATGATGCAACGTCTGACGCGCTACCTGAAGCTGCACTACGCTTTCCGCTACAACCTGCTGACGGAACGCACGGA
>NZ_FR883102.1:0-2811 GCF_000435115.1 Bacteroides sp. CAG:633
AGTCAATACGCCAATTTTGGAAGCTTACTAAACTATCCGTGATCTTAATCTTTTTATAATACTCTTTTACATGTCAAGAATTCATAGAAGTTAAAAATGAGACTTGAGTGTCTAATCCCCTAATATCATTTCTCTACCGGATGATTCTCTGCAAATATCCTCATGCGTTCGTCCAGCAGGGCATATTGATGGTCTTGAATGAACGAAGTGCAGGCACGCAGGCCCTGTTGGTGGCTGCCGGTGGTTACCAACGAAATGGCACTCACACCGTAGTACATCAGTTCTTTGGCCAGTTCGCCGCTACTCATGCCCGGATAGCCGATGGTGAAATAGAATCCGTCGGCTACAGGTTCGCCCAAGTCGTTGTCGTAAACTAAATGGAAACCGTGGCGCAAGAAGATTTCTTTCAGTCGGCGGGCACGTTCACCATATACTTTTACTTCGTCCAGGAAGTTGTATTGGCCGTCGCTGGCGGCCTTCAGCATGGCTGCCAAGGCATATTGAGCCGAATGGCTGGTACCCGAAGACAGGGCATAGAGCACCCTGTGGATAAAGACTGTACCGAACGTTCCGCCACCGTATCGTTTGGTCAGTCCGGGGTAGGCACGATGATACAGTTTGTCCGAAATGCAGCTTACTCCGATACGTTGTCCGGCGTAGCTGAAGGCTTTGGAACCGGAGATAAGCAGAATATAGTGGTCGGTGTAATGTGCTACGGTAGGCTGGTAAGGCGGTTGGAAAGGAGTACCTAAGTTCTGACGGAAATCCATCGCAAAATAAGCAAGGTCTTCCAACACAATCACGTCGTATTGCGTAGCCAGTTCGCCAATGATTTTCAGTTCCTCTTCTTTCAGGCAGATCCAGCTGGGGTTGTTGGGGTTAGAGTAGATGATGGCCGAGATGTTGCCTTTCTGCAAATAGCTTTCCAGTTTGCTTCTCAGCTTTTCGCCACGGTACTCATAGACGTCGAAAGTTTCGTATTTCTGTCCCATCACCACCAACTGCTGCTTCTGTACGGGGAATCCCGGATCGATAAACAGGATGGTGTCGCGTTTCTCGTCGCATTGGCTGCATGTAAGGAACGATGCAAAAGTGCCCTGCATGGAACCGGTAACGGGTACGCATCCCTCGGGCGAAATATCCACATTGATAAATGCCTTGATGAAACGTGCCGCTTCCTGTTTCAGGGACGGCAGTCCGTTGATGTCGGGGTAAAGGCTGGCAATGCCGTTCTTCAGGGCTTCTATTTCGGCCTTCACTCCTACAGCCGACGGAGGAAGTCCCGGCACACCCATTTCCATTTTAATAAATTCGACACCCGATTCTTCTTCGGCTCTTGCGGCAATGGCCTTCACTTCGCGGATGGTGGCTTTCGAAAAGTCGGTAATATGAAATTCGTCGATGGTATCATCGATCAGCTTGCGTTCGATAGGAGTATTTTTCATGATCTTGTTATTTTATGTTGTTATACGGACAAAGGTAATGAAAAACTTGGGATTACGAAATGAAAAACATACGGTTTACTTCGGGCTAACGGAGTTGTCCAGTGTCTAATTATTGGACACCACTGTCCAATAATTGGACACTGCGCCCTAAATTAAAAATCGCTTATTCGCTGATTATTAGATAAATAATAACTTTGGCACAGTTTCTGCATAGAGATAGGCAGAAAACAATAAAAAACTCGTTATACGATGAAACAATTCTATTACGTCACCCAGACTCTGCTCAGAGGGAAGGGGAGTGTCCTCTTCAAAATCGTTTCCTTAGGTCTGGGACTTGCCATGAGCATCCTGCTCTTTGCCCGCGTGGCCTACGAGCAGAGTTACGACACATGCTTCCGCGACTACGACCGGCTTTATCAGGTGTGGAGCCAGTTCATCATGAACGGTGAAAAGAATGAAGCCCAAAACATGAACATGGGACCGCTGGCAGGTGCCATTCTGGAAAACTTTCCGAAAGAAATAGAATCTGCCACCTGCACCAACCGCTATCTGGCTTCGTGGCCTCTGTATTACGGTAATACCCGTTTCAACGAATCCAAGCTGTGCGCCGATTCGCTCTTCTTCCAGACGATGGGTATCGAAGTGTTGAGCGGCAATCCCGTGCAAGATCTTCAGCAGCCCAATGTAATTTACCTGAGTAAGAGTTTGGCACAAAGGATGTTCGGCGGTGAAGACCCCATCGGAAAGGTCATCAGCTACAATCACGAACGCGATCTGACTGTACGCGGTACGTATGCCGACCTGCCAGACAATACGACCGTGGGGGCCGACGCCGTCATCTCCCTGCCTCCCGCCTGGGCCGCCCAGCAGATGAACTACTCGTGGAACGGCGGCGACTCCTACTTTCAGTACGTGCGTCTGCGCCCCGGGGTGGATGTGGAAGCCCTCAATGCCCGTATGGAAAAGATGGCCGAAAAATATCTGCCAGCCCGTGACAGTTGGAGTTATCGTGCCTGGGTGAAACCCCTGCGCGACACCTTCCGCCAGCAGGACGACGTGCGACGCATGTTCACCATCATGCTGACACTGGGCCTGTCTATCCTTTTCATCACAGCACTGAACTACGCCCTCATCTCCATCTCCTCGTTGAGCCGCCGCGCCAAGATGGTAGGTGTGCACAAGTGTAGCGGAGCCAGTGGCGAAGGTATCTTTGGCATGTTTATGTTAGAGACGCTGATAGTGGTCGCACTGGCACTGGGCGTGATGTTCCTCCTGCTGTGGGGCTTCCGCGACTTTGTGGAAGATACAGCAGCTACCAAACTGACCAACCTCTTCGCCGGAAGTCGTCTGTGGGTACCGGCTGCCA
>NZ_FR883102.1:2824-3142 GCF_000435115.1 Bacteroides sp. CAG:633
CCGGCTGCCACGATTGCCCTGCTGCTGTTGGTGGGCGGCGTACTGCCGGGGCGGTTGTTTGCCCGCATTCCTGTGACTCAGGTGTTCCGCCGCTACACCGAAGGCAAGAAGGGGTGGAAACGTCCGCTGCTGTTCGTGCAGTTTGCGGGTGTGGCCTTCATCTGCGGATTAATGTGCATGGTGATGATGCAATACCACTTCGTTATGAGTAAGGACATGGGCTTCAGTACCGAGCGCATTGCAGGCACCTACCTGCCCTTCAAGACGGCCAAGGAGTGCGACAACGCCTACAACTTCTTCCGCAGTCTGCCTTATGTC
>NZ_FR883103.1:0-45844 GCF_000435115.1 Bacteroides sp. CAG:633
ATTACAATGTCCGTCTCTTAAAAA
Source organism: Bacteroides sp. CAG:633 (assembly GCF_000435115.1). NCBI lineage: Bacteria > Pseudomonadati > Bacteroidota > Bacteroidia > Bacteroidales > Bacteroidaceae > Bacteroides > Bacteroides sp. CAG:633. Next base: position 25 of record NZ_FR883103.1, read on the forward strand.
GAGAAGTACACTCAAGATGGTTAAAAACAACTTTTTCCATCTTTTCCCCAATAATAGGAAAGTATTATTATGGGAATAATATAAGAAATTAAAAAAGAAAATGCTTGAATATCAAAGTCTGACATGTAAAAGCGGCAGCTCTATTATTTAAGTCTTATCGAAATTTCTTTTACATCTTGGGTTAATAAACAAAAAAGATATGAGGCAGATAGAAAGAGCAAGTGTTGTAAGAATCGTCTCTGATTTAATAAAAGCAGATGGCATAATAGATATAAGGGAAATAGATTTTTTTGATGCCCTTAAAGAGAAATATGGCATTATAGAAGAGGATGAAATATTTGCTGAATCATGTACTTTGTCCCAATCTTTAAGTGTTATAGCCAATTTTGATGAAAAAGATAGACATTCTTTAATGAACGACTTTTGGAAGACTACCATGTCTGACGATTTTTGTACAAAAGAAGAAGCCTTATTACTACTTGCCTTACGCCTAAATCTCACTGTTAAAATACCTAATGAAGTTACTGTTCTTTCTGTTGAATCCTCTACATTAAATTTCGAGAAATCGCAGATTTTATATTTGGAAAGCGAATATAATAGTGTAACGAATAATCAAATGAAGCTATTGTATCGGGAATTATGTACGGAAGTGAGATTGGCTGGCTTTGAATTGGTATATCTACCCAAACTCTCAGAACACTATAATAGTATTTTGGAAGCCGATTTACTTCGGATTGCAAAGTTCCTTTATCCAAAAGTGAGTAATGAACGTATATATACTATTGTAAAACAGGTGCAAAATTTATCTACCGCATCTTTTTGCTGTGATCATTTGGCAACTAAATTATCTATTAAAGAACTTCGTGTTATCAATCCGTCATTTCTTATTAAAATAGGGGAATCGATTGTTAACGATAAAAATATCTCTAATTTTCTATTAGTAGAGATAGTGGATAATCCATTATTTACGATAAGAATGATCTTGGATTTATTTGCCGAGAGTTATCATAACCTACGTTTGAATTATATACAAGAGGACAAAGGAAGATTCGTTTTTACAGGTTATTATAAACTGATTTTTGATATCCTAATGCTAAGGAAAAGTGTAAGAAGTAGTGTTGTGGTAGATCCTATGCGAGAACGAATATATTTTCCTGAAGCGGATGTTATGTTAGAGAAAGTACATAGACGTGAGAAAGCTCTATATGCTTTATTTCTAATGGAGTCTGCCAGTGGAGGAATTAATTTCAATCAGCCGCAATCTCCCAAACAAATGGAGCGATATGAGAAACGCATGAAAGCAATTATACATAAGTATCAATTAATTTATAGAATGTTCGGAGGAGATGAAGATAAAGCCCCTAATATTGGAGTTCCAGAAATTCGGCTTCCTATGATAAGTTTATTGAAACGGCAACTCTCAAAATTAGATAATGTGCTGTACCATGTAGATGACTATATGATACAACGGAATATATATGGTAATTATGCCGTGAATATATCTTCTTCATTATGCCTTTGTTGTGGGGCTGAGAAAAACGATATCAAACTCTTCACTGAATCGGAAGATTGGATAAAGATAGCGGCATTATAGGTAGTGGTTAAATAGGGTTCAAAGGTTGCAACCATAGTTCTTGTATTTCGAGTGATAACAGTTGTAACATTTCTGAAACCAAGAATATAAGAGAAGTCATTTATAATTTTGCATCAAAAGAAATTCAAAATTAAAACAACAGTATTATGATTAATCTTGAAAAAGGACAAAGAATCAGCATGGACAAAGGTCTTACGCTGGTGGGCGTTGGTCTCGGATGGGATCCCAATAAAGGAACAGGCTATGATTTTGATTTGGATGCTTCGGCATTTATGCTTGGTAGTGATGGGCAAGTTCCAGCACAAGAATATTTTGTGTTCTATGGTAATCAAAAATCACCCGATGGTTCTGTAGAATCGAGTGGTGATGATTTAACTGGAGGAAACAGCGATGGTGGTGATGACGAGACATTAAATGTTGATTTAACCAAAGTTAGCTCAAATATACAAGAAATTATATTTACTGCAACTATTTATAAGGCAGAAGAACGTAGGCAAAACTTTGGACAAGTACGCAACTCGTATATTCGCATATATGATGCTAAAACAAATATGGAAATCGCTCGTTATGACCTAGATGAGGATTTTTCAATTGAAACAGCTGTAGAATTTGGGCGTTTATACCGTCGTGGTACTGAATGGAAATTTGAGGCTATGGGGACAGGTAATAAAGGAGGAATGCAATCACTCGTTCATAAATATGCGAGTAAATACGAATAACCCATGGCTATCAATCTTGTAAAAGGACAACGGGTAGAAATAGACAACAGCTTATTCCACTTGAAAGTAGAAATGGGCTGGAAAGTCAATCCCAATGCCAATCCGCCTTATGATTTGGACGCTTCTACATTTTTGTTAGGTAATAGCGGACAAATTGAACATGAGTACAATTTTGTATTTTACGGTTCTTCAAACAAAGTTCCTGCTTTGGATAATGAAGAAAAACAAATATATGACGGGAATGGTAATCCTGTCTATCGCCCATGCTCAGTAGATAAAAGTGTGCTTGGTTCTATTGACGATCTTGGTGATGATGAAGACGATACAGGTGAAGGAAGCGAAGAAATTGATGTTGACTTGACTAAAACATCTTCAGCTGTAAAAGAAATACTCTTCACTGTAAGTATCTATTGGAATCCTAATAACCTCAATGACCCACGTCGCAAATATAATTTTGGTCAAGTTCGTGATGCTTTTATCCAGATTAAAAATGCACTAACTGGAGAAATAATTTGCCGTTATGATCTAGATGAAGATTTTTCTACAGACAAAGGCGTTGAGTTCGGCCGATTGTATCGTCGTGGAACTGAATGGAAATTCCAAGCTGTTGGGGATGCTCATACGGATGGACTTGAACCTATTTGTAAGAAATATGCTTCTAAATTTATGTAGACATGGCTATCATTCTTGAAAAAGGTGGGGATACACATCGTATCAATTTGGAAAAACGCGCAGGTAAACCTCTGATTGGTGAAATTGTCGTCAATCGTGATTGGAATAAAGGCGGTTTTTTCAAAGGCCTATTGGGTAAAGCTGTAGATCTTGACCTTGGCTGCTTTTATGAATTGTGTAATAGACAAAAAAGTTTAATAGACGGTTTGCAATTCTCACATGGTCGTGGTGGCGACCGCCATCATGTTACCCGTCAGGGTTGCTACGATAATGCGCCTTATATATGGCATCAAGGGGATGACAGAGGTGGTGGTTCTTCATCCGGTGAAACAATATTAATTAATTCTGCCGGTGTAAATAACATCAAGCGTATCATTGTCTATACTTTTATATATGAGGGTGTTGCAAAATGGTCTGAAACAAATGCTGTAGTCAAGGTTAAAGTTCCAGGTTATGAAGATATTGTCGTAGAAATGGGACAGCAATTCAGTAACAAAAAGTTTTGTGCAATAGCAGAACTCAACTTTGGAGGTGATAATTCCATAACCGTGAAGAAACTCGTTACATTTCATGATGGTCATCGTGACTGTGATATGCAGTATGGATGGGGGTTCAATTATTCACCGGGTAGTAAAGATTAATAAAATAAAAAAATTATGGCAATAAAACTTGAAAAAGGACAACGTATCAATCTTGAAAAAGAATCTGGTGCAAAACTCACAAATTTTTGTGTGGGATGTAATTGGGGAGCAATAGAAGTCTCTAAAATGAAAGAAATTGTCGTAAATGAGGGCTTCTTAGGATTTGGACGAAAAACAGAAATGCGTCCTGTAAAAGAAGAAATAGATGTAGATATTGACTTGAGTTGTATCATGCTTGATACTAATGGGAAACTTGTTGATACATTATATTCTCCATTATACAAAAAAGAGTTCTTCACTTCTGCTGGCTTGCCTATAGGAAAAGATTGGTCAACTGATAAAGCTATGTATCATACTCCTGATGATACAGAAGGAGACAAAGGTGGAGATGATGGATTAGACAATGAAATAATAACTGTTGATTTAACAAAAGTAAATCCTCAAATTGACCAAATCTTTTTCTTTCTAAACATTTATTCACCTAAAAACATTGATTTTCAGAAAATTCCTTATGTGGCTATTCGCATGTATGAAGGAACTCCAGAAAAAGTAACATCAGTTTTTGCTCAGTATGATGTTGCAAAGAATGCTCAGTTCACAGAAACCGATGCTCTTATAATGGGAAAACTTTATCGAAGAAGCAATAATTGGAAGTTTGCTGCAATAGGTGATGCATATAGAGATAATAATGATCTTCGTAAAACAATCAAACGAATCATAGAAAACTATTCAAAATAACGAACAATGAGAAGATTACCTGTTTATCTGTTGCTCGATACATCGGGTTCGATGTACGGAGAGCCTATTGAAGCTGTAAAGAATGGCGTTCAGACTTTGATCTCTACGCTTCGAAGCGATCCTTACGCATTGGAAACTGCTTATATCAGTATCATAACATTCAATTCTTCGGCTCAACAAGTAACACCGCTGACAGAATTGGCTGCATTCCAGCAACCTAATATTGATGCGAGTGGTTGTACTGCTTTAGGAGGCGCATTAGATCTTTTAGCCAAGAAAATTGATAGTGAGATTACCAAGACAACCGCAGAAGTGAAAGGTGACTGGCGGCCTTTGGTTTTTATTATGACTGACGGTGTGCCTACCGATGATATGTCGAAAGGACTTGCTGAATTTAAGAAACGCAAATGTGGTATGGTTGTGGCTTGTGCAGCTGGACAAGGAGCAAGTACAGATACCTTAAAGCAAATCACAGAAAATGTGGTTCAACTGGATACTGCGGACAGTGCCACAATCAAAGCATTTTTTAAGTGGGTATCTGCCAGCATCAGTACAAGTAGTAAATCTGTTGAGGAAACGGCGGCAGAAGCTACTACAATGAGTGAACTTCCACCTCCCCCTCCAGAAGTAAACATTGTTGTATAATGGACATTGACCCGAAAGACATTGATAAGTCAAATGCCTTTCGGGTATAAAAACTAAAATCATGAGTAGAAGATTACCAGTATATATTCTTATAGATACAAGTGGTTCCATGAGGGGTGAACCTATTGAGAGCGTCAAGGTCGGACTTTCAGACATGATTGCGTCATTAAGATTGGATCCCTATGCATTGGAAACAGTTTGTGTTAGTATTATTACGTTTGACAGTAAGGTTGAGCAAATTCTTCCTTTGACAGAATTGGAAAATCTCCAGCTACCTGATATTCATGTGCCAGACTCAGGTGCTACATTTCTGGGAGCAGCATTGAATTTGATGTGCCAACGTTATGATGAAGAAGTCAATATGGGATCACGTGAGCAGAAAGGAGATTGGATGCCTATAATGTTTGTTCTGACAGATGGGAAGCCTGCAGATTTAATGGCATATGATGAAGCTATACAGAAAGTGAAACGCCATCAGTTTACTAATATCGTAGCTTGTGCAGCTGGCCCGAAAGCAAAGACAGAACCTTTGAAAAAGCTTACCGACAATGTATTTACGCTTGATACAATGGATAGTAATACATTCAAGAAGTTTTTCCAATGGGTAACTATCAATGTACAACAAGGAGGGCGAACAATGGGTGTGACGGATCAGGTTGAATTACCGCCTCCACCAGCAGAAGTCAACTTGGTAATTTAATAGAAACAATGATATGAATTGCAAATTTGTTGGATATGAATTTAAGACACTTGAAGTCTCATTGGCTCCAAGAGAGGAATTTTATGCAGAACGTGGCAGTATAGTTTATGTAGAGGAATCATTGCAGCGCGAAGTTGAATTTACAAATGGTGGTACCGGTTTAGGAACTATTATTGGTGGAGTGGTTAAATCAGCTTTGTCTGGCGAGTCCATATTGATTATCCGTTTTTCTAATCCAACGAATACGGAGAAGAAACTTGTGTTGTCAGGTTCTTCTTGTGCTTTACTTCCTGTTAAATTACAAGGAGAAAATCTTATATGTCGTCGAGGACATTATGTTGCTTCAACTGGTCGGGTATCCTTGAACCTCAATCTGAATCTCCAAGGTCTACTTGGAGGTATTGGACTATTTCAAAAAATTGAAGGTAATGCAACCGTCTTTCTCAATTCGTTGGGAAATCCCATTGAAAAGCAGTTAAGGAATGGTGAAACTATAGAAGTGGATGAAAATCACATCATTGCCTTACACGGATTTTCTTCTTCACAGATACAGGCAGGATGGTCTGTCGGTAATGTTTTGCGAGGAGAAGGATTAAGTCTTATGAAAATAACAGGACCTGGGAAAATCTATCTCAGTCCTTTACCTATAATTATCAATCGAAATTAAATTAGTATAAAACAATGAGAAGATTACCCGTATATTTCCTTGTTGACGTTTCAGAATCAATGGTTGGTGCCCCTATCCAACAAGTTCAGGATGGCATGAGAATGATTGTACAGGAATTGCGTACAGATCCCTATGCTCTTGAAACTGCGTTTATATCTATTATTGCTTTTGCAGGAAAGGCAAAATGTATTTCACCGTTGACAGAGTTATATAAGTTTTATCCACCTATATTTCCTATAGGTGGTGGCACGTCTCTCGGTGTTGCTCTGAATTTCTTGATGGATGATATGGATAAGAATTTAGTTAAAACCACAACGGAGCAAAAAGGGGATTGGAAGCCGATAGTTTTTCTTTTTACTGACGGTACACCAACTGATAATCCATCTTCTGCTTTTGCTCGCTGGAACAATTCATATCGCAGAAAGGCAAATATTGTAGCCATATCCATTGGAGACAATGTAAATACTCAACTTTTAGGACAAATATCTGACAATGTACTTCGGCTAAATAAGACAGATGATATATCATTCAAAGCGTTCTTTAAGTGGGTGACGGCTTCCATTAAGGCTACCAGTGTATCAGTGACCGATGTAGGAGATGATGATGTAAAATTGGCTTCTACCAATGGTATTAATTTGGAAAAAGTTGATACAACCAAGCCCTGCATGGTGGATGAAAATTATGTAGTATTGCTTGGTAAATGTTCCAATACCAAGAGACTTTATTTGGTTAAATATGCAAAGCATCTTGCTAATATAGAAGGGCTTGAAACTCTGAATATAAAAACAACAGACTTCAAACTCGTGGGAGCCTATCCTATTGATGAAGAAAATTACAATGATTTGAGTGATGGAAAATCGAACCGTAATATCAATACGATGTCATTGCGGGGTGTGCCGACTTGTCCCTGTTGTGGAAATCAGCTCGGAGTAGTAGTTTGTGAATGTGGTAACATTATGTGTTCGGGCGGTCAAACGACAGCTTGTCCTTGGTGTGGTATGGAAGGAACTTTAGGTGAAATTGCTGAAGGAGGAATAGACATTACAAGAGGAAGGGGGTAAAATATGGATATTGATAAAATCATAGACACTCTCATTGGAAATAAAGATGATAAGAAAGTAGAAAATTTTCTCCGTTTTTTGTCAGACAAATTGTGGAATTTATACAATGACTATCTTATGGATAAAATAAAAATGGCAGAGAATAAAATTGTGTGGGATCTTAATATACCTAATGCAAAGGAAAATCAGGAATATGAAGTGACTGTAGATATGCCTGTTTTAGATCCCGATGGATTAGACGGTATGGAGATTGTTCTCGTAAGCGTATCTGGACTCGATAAAAATATTCATGGGTTGAGCCTTGTAACAGCTGCAGATGGGAAGTCTTTTACTATCTCAGGATGCCCGTCTTTGGAATATTTCCGTAAAAATGGTGCAACAGCTCAATCAACATTTGATTTGATTATACGCTATCAGTTTGTAGGTGTGGATATGCCAGAAGAACATCCTATTTTGGAACGGAAAGTGCCTTTCGTAATTAATCAAGATCCTCGTAAATTGTGGAAAGACCTACCTGTGGATTGGGGAAATATGCCTGAACCAAAGTATCAAAATAATGATATTCAGGTAGAGTATATAAAAGTAGAAGCCCTTGCTGACGGAACACCTCAGAAAGATATTGTGGCAGCCAGTAAGCGTGGACGTAGCCATGCACAAGAAGCTAAACCTCGCGATGACCATTTCAAAATGGCTCATATGGACAATGGATGGTATGTTATGGCCGTAGCTGATGGTGCCGGTTCTGCTAAATTTTCACGTGAAGGTTCTCGTATTGCATGTGAGGAATCAGTGAACTATTGTATTGTACAACTTAATGGCAATAAAGATTTTGAAAATGCAATATTGAAATACAACGAACAGATGGGTGACGGCGAAAGCGATGCACGCAAACAAGTTGGAGATCATATATATAAGATTGTTGGAACTGCAGCGTTTAAGGCTCATCGTGCGATTAACGCTGAAGCGGCCACCGTCAACAATCAACCTAAACAATATGCGACAACACTTTTGCTTGTCATTAGTAAAAAATTTTCTTTTGGATGGTTTCTAGCTTCATTTTGGGTGGGTGATGGTGCAATTTGTCTTTATGACAAACATACACATACGGCTAAAATACTTGGTGTACCGGACGAAGGAGAATTTGCAGGGCAGACTCGATTTCTCACCATGCCGGACATTTTCAAGGATGCCAAAAGTTTATACCAGCGACTTCGTTTCAATATAGTAGATGACTTCACCGCTCTTTTTATGATGACAGATGGTGTAAGTGACCCGAAGTTTGAAACAGATGTCAATCTGAACAATCCTGACAGATGGGATGCTTTGTGGAACGACCTTAAAGAGAATGGAGTGGAACTTACTGACGACAACGAATCATCAAAAGAGCAATTATTGAATTGGCTTGACTTTTGGTCGCCAGGAAATCACGATGACCGCACTATTGCCATTTTATATGAGGGTGAAGAGACTGATCCAAAATGTGAAGAAGTAACAGAACAAATGGCAAAAGAAATCTCCGATACAAATGAAACAGGAACTATTTCTTCTGATAAAATCAATGTAGAATCTTAAAAGGAAGAAGTTATGGCTAATATAATTAAACTGACTGCATCCGACGGTTCTACCGTTGAGTTCTATGACGAGATTAAGGCTCAAGGCGGAGTTAAGGATGTATATTTCTCAACCGATAAAACTTATGTTGTGGCATTCTACCGTAATCCTACAAATGCCAACGACAAAGCCCGATTGGAAAACATTGTTGGGGTGTATCGCGAAAAGATTTTCGTTCAGAACTCAGATGGAGATTACTGGAATGACATATTTGCATGGCCTACTAAAATGGTGGAATGGAAAGGACTCACGGGTATTGTTATTCCTTTCTATAACAAAAAGTTCTTCTTTACAGGAATTGATGCCCAATGGCCTTTCATTAAGAACGGTCAGGAAAAGAACGGCAAATGGTTCTCTTCGGCAAAACTCATCAACAAGTTCGTTCCTGCCGATCAGAAAGGTACATTTCTGTCGCGTTTGCATATGTGTTTGAAGATAGCACGTGGTATTCGCCGCATACATGCCGCAGGACTAGCTCATTCGGATCTTTCCTACAATAATGTACTTGTTGACCCCCTTTCTGGTTCGGCCTGCATTATTGATGATGATGGATTGGTTGTACCCGGCAAGTTCCCGCCAGAGGTGGTAGGTACTCCTGGTTTTATAGCACCCGAAGTTCTCGCCACAAAGACACTAAAAATAGACGATCCAAAAAAAAATTTGCCTAAGATTACTACAGACCGCTACGCACTTGCAGTACTCATCTATACTTTTCTGCTCAACCGCCATCCTTTGGACGGTGGAAAAGTGTGGAATATAGACGATCCACAAAAAGACGATGATATGCGTTATGGAGCAAAGGCCTTGTTCATTGAACATCCCACTGATTCTACCAATCGCGTTAAACCTAACCAGCTGGCACCGTCCCAATTGCCACAAGGCGATCCAAATCGGCTCCCCTATACTATTTGTGGTCCGTATTTGAAAAAATTGTTCGACAAAGCATTCATTGATGGGCTGCACAATCCATCTATGCGTCCCAGTGCGGCTGAATGGGAAGATGCACTTATCAAGACATGTGATTTGGTACAGCCATGCCAAAATCCAGATTGTCAGGCTCACTGGTATGTTTTCGACAATACTACCAAGCCTCACTGTCCGTTCTGTGGTAGAGAATATAAAGGACAGCTACCAATTCTTAACTTTTATTATGCACCTGCTCATGGAAAGTTCATTTCGGAAAACTATCGCTTAATGATTTATGATAAGCAGACTCTTTATCGGTGGCACTCCAACAACTTGGTATCAGCAAATGAAAAGACAAGCGATAATGATAAGAAGCCAGTCGGAGACTTTCATTTCCATAATGGACAATGGATACTTATCAATAGGCGTCTCCCTGATATGCGTGACATTACTGAACAAAAAGATATTCCAATCGGCGGATATGTTCCACTTACAGAAGGTCGGCAGATTCTCCTTGACAAAAGTCAAGGAGGTAGATTAGTCATTGTTCAACTTGTTAATAATTAGATTTATGGCTATAAAGGATCAATGCGAACAATGCAAGAAATATAATAGTACTTGTATAGAAAATATAGAATTTAATGGGCAGTCATGTGACCATTATATAAAGCGTATAAATTTGGAGAAAAAAACAAATCAAGTCATACATGACAATGCAAATTTCAATCAACAGGAAAAAGCATCGTGCCCTCAAATAGATTATCCTAATCCCAATGATAACATTCATGGATGGTTAGGATTTCTACTTTTTTCCATTGGTCTTGGTGGTCTGGTAAGTGCTTTATATCCTATACTTACTTATAATATAGAAGAATATGGGAGTCATTTTTTAGCACTTGCAGATGTGTTTTTGGGTATAATGTTATTAGCCTTAGCCATTTACACTATCTATGCTTTCCTCCAAAGAAAGCCAAATGCAGTTTATTTAGCCAAGGTATATATAGCTGCTGTCTTTATATCAAATGTTATAACTCTATTTAGTGGTGAATTTGAGGAATCTGGTATGGGGAGTATGCCTCGTCTTATACGTTCTTTGATATGGAGTATCGTTTGGTTCTTGTATCTGACAACTTCTAAGCAGGTCAATAATATCATTCCAAAAACATACCGTAAAATATATAGTCGTGACTATTATATTACAGCAGCATTTGTTATAGTTCCCCTATTTATGCTTGGCATTGGTATCGCAGATATACAGTCACAATACGATAAAAAAGAAGCTCAATTCATTTCATCGGTAGATTTAGCATATAATGAATACACAGATGGACGCATAGTGTTCACAAAACCTGATGGATTTATATGTGAAAAACAAGAAATAGATGAACCCAAAATCACTCTGTTTGATTTGGAACTTAGTGATTGTGCTTGGGTAAGAATATGCAGCGATTATGATTCCGATATTACAACCGATAATTTCAATTCTTATTGGGAAAATTGGAAAGACTCAGAACTTGAAAAATATTCTTATAAGGAAATCCTAAATGAAAAGCGTTTTGTTAATGACAATCCATATTTTATTAAAACGATTCAATATGAAACAGAAACTCCTATTCAATGGCATTATGTGCTATTATTTAATGAACGAACGGAAAAAGTTTGCGTAGTATCATATTATCAAATTGGGGATGGTTACAACTATCTTGATACATTATTAAAATCCATCCGTTTCTAATGGTATATATTGTACGAAATAATCAAGATTATGGCCCATACGATGAGAATACTCTCTTGTCATATGTAAACAATGGGCAAATTTTACTTCATGACAAAGCTAAAAGTGTATCTACAAATGAAGTAAATACAGTATATTATTTTTTGCATAGGGCTGGATTGAAGCCAAAAGTATCTCATGGTGGCGATTTAATAGCACAGCTACGCAAAATAGGAACAGAACTTATTATACCAAAGAATAGTTTTATCAACAAGCAATGGCTTTCGGAGAAACGCTTGTTAACCTTGGCTATAGTTGGATTGTCTCCTAGTATGTTAATGGTTATACCAATGTGGAATTTTGGCGTATTCTATGCGATTGCTTTGTACTTTTCATGTATATGGGGACTTTTCTTTTATTACCTCTTCAAGACACCGCAAGTATCTATAAAGAATACTATTTCAATATTCTTCTTGACTCAGTTATTCGTATTTGTCGCCTGGGATGTATTAGGTATTCCACGTATAAATCCATTCTATAGATTGATAGATTTATCTTTCCCTTTGAATCTATTTGGATATACCTTGGGAGTCGGTTTAATGGAAGAATTGGCTAAAGCAATTCCTCTGTTTGTTATTTATAGAAAAACAAAAGAACCGTTATTGCCACAGACATTAGTATATTATGGCTTAATGTCAGGTATTGCTTTTGGCGTTTTTGAAGGAGTACAATACCAAATGGAAGTAAATACTCAATTGGATTATACCGGAGCATTTTTTATGAATATAGCTCGTTTAACAAGTCTTCCTTTTCTTCATGCTATTTGGTGTGGTATAGCAGGCTATTTTATAGCCTTTGCAAATTTATATCCCAAATATAGAATATCCTTGTATTTCTTAGCAATTGCAATTCCAGCCATTATTCATGGTTTATATGATACATTCTGTGGAAGCTCATTAGGAATGTTAATAGCATTGCCTATTACTTTTATAGGAGTTATCATGCTTATGACTTACTTAAAACAAAGCGTAAATTATCAATCAAAACTTCGAAATTAATATGGGAAAATGTAAATATTGCCATAGAGATGCGGGATGGTTTCAACATTCGCATTCAGAATGTGAGAAAAAATATAACGACGGGAAATTAAAACTTCGCAATATACTAATGTCTTGTTTCTCTAATCTTCAGGATTTTTATTGTAGAGAACAAGAAATAAATGAAATAATAAGTAGTTCATACATTGATGAAGCAACAAAAGAAAAAATTTTTGTAGATGTATTAGACGATGTAATAGAGAAATATCTTGAAGACAATATTATAAATGATGCAGAAAAACAAAGTGTAGCCCGTTTTATACAATTTTCTCAAATTCCACAAGCGATACTTAACCAGCATCATTCCATAGAAAAAATGTTGCAAGCAGATGTTATTCAGGATATACTGAATGGAAACAAACCATCACCTAAAATAACTATTGCCGGAAACTTTCCATTTATGCTTTCAAGAAATGAAACTATGATATGGTTATTCCGAGACATAATATTCTATGAGCAAAAAATAAAAAGAGAATATGTCGGAAGAAGTAGTGGTATTAGTGTAAGGGTGGCGAAAGGTATTTATTATAGGACAGGAGGCTTTAGGGGACACCCGGTAGAAACTACTTATATGCAGAGGATTTCAGTAGGTAGTGTTTGTCTGACAGATAAACATATTTACTTTTCTTCGCCAGAGAAGAGTTTCAGATTGTCATTTGATAAAATTATAAACATTGATACATATTCAAATGGAGTTGGTCTACAAAAAGATGGGGCAAACAGCAAACCTATATTCTTGGAAGGAATAAATAGTTGGTTTGTGTATAATGTAATAATGAATTTAAGACATGTATAGAGGCATAGATGTAAAATATTACATTTCTGAAATATAGTCGTAACATGACGATGTTATAACCTTGCAACCCTTTAGCGATAGCAATAATGTAAAGGTGTTGTAATGTTTTGGAAATCCAAAAACTCCGTAAAGTTGAAACTAACTTTGCAGCATCAAAAGGAAATCAAATGTATAACAAATAAAATTCGAAGAAAATGAAAAATATTATTTTGACAGCAGCAATTGCTATTTGCGCAACTTTTGGAGTTCACGCTCAAAATATCTACGGAACTTCGTCCAAACGTAATTCAACCTCTTCATTGAGTATCGGCACAACGAATAGTTCTGTAAGATACCAACAGGGATATACCCGAAAGGACGGTACTTATGTACAAGGGCATTACAAGACATCTACTAATACGACTAATCATGATAATTTTTCAACCAGTGGAAATCTTAACACTTTTACGGGTACTATTGGAACCCATGCCCGTGATTACTCTTCCAATGCATACAATTATGGATCAGGTCGCACTATTCATACCGGTAGTCGTGGTGGACAATATTATATAAATAGTAAGGGTAACAAAACATATGTACCTAAGAGAAGATAATTTATTTCATAAAGCATAATAAACGAGGGAAATATGAAAGTAAAATTTTTATATGTTGTGTTTACTATGATGTTATTAGTTGCACCAACAGCTATGGCTCAATCTGTGTATGATTATGAGTATAACAGTCAAAAGAAAAACGCTTCGATCACATTTAGGAACAGTTCAGATTATACAATGACATTGAAGGTTATCTACTCTTTTGGAGGACTATATACGACTGTGTCTTTACCTGCACATTCATCAAGAACGGTAAACTTTAATAAAAGTGGCACATTTAAGCTGAAAATCAAAGCTACATCCTCATACGGACAATCTTCATATCACGATGGGGGAAAGTTCTCTGTAACATCTACTGAAACCGAATGGACGGAAGGAGAAATGGTTTTCAAAATGTCAACATATGGCAGTGGTCTTGGGCCATCTATATCAGCTAAAGAATTTGAAAGTAATGAATAAGTATTAATATTGATATCGTATGAATATGGATTTAGATTTCACCCCCAGTCTTATTAAAAAAGCATTATGGGGAATTTTAACAGTAATATTATTAACGGTAAGTATGGCTTTTATCAAACCTTGGTATAATGTTTGGTCGCAGGAAATGGAAGGTAAAGCAGAATTTGCCAAAGCCGAACAGAATCGTAAAATAAAGATAGAGGAAGCACGAGCAAATCTTGAAGCAGAGAAATTGAATGCACAAGCAGAAATAGAGAGAGCTAAAGGGGCTGCTGAAGCGATTAAAATAGAGAACGGTAGTATTACTCCTACTTACATCCAATATCTTTGGGTTCGCCAACAATCAGATTTGAGCGATAAGACTGTAATATATGTACCAACAGAATCAAATTTACCTATTCTTGAATCTGCAAGAATAAATCAGATACCGAAGAATAATTAATTTATAAAGAATAATATGGAACAAAAACATCATTTCACAGGCTTAACCGATGCCGAGGTGCTCGAAAGCCGTAAAAAACATGGCGCTAATATTTTGACACCTCCAGAGAAAGACCCGTTATGGAAACAATTTCTTGAAAAGTTTGGCGACCCTCTTATCATAATTTTGATGATTGCAGGTGTGCTTTCTATTGGAATCTCATTTTATGAATATTTTGGATTGGGAGAAGGTGGAGAAGTCTTCTTTGAACCGGCAGGAATTTTTGTTGCTATTCTGCTTGCTACTGGTTTGGCATTTTATTTTGAGCTCCAAGCTGATAAAGAATTTACAATTCTTAATCAAGTAAACGATGATGAACCTGTTGAGGTAATCCGTAACGGGAATGCCACACAAATACCTCGAAAAGATGTTGTTGTAGGCGATATAGTCATTCTTAATACCGGTGAGGAAGTTGCTGCTGATGGCGAATTGATAGAAGCTGTACAATTACATTTGGATGAATCCACCTTAACTGGAGAACCTGTATGTGGTAAGAGTATCAATGAAGAAGAGTTTGATAAGAATGCTACTTACCCAACCAATCATGTAATGAAAGGTACAAAGGTAATGGAAGGGCATGGTATATTCCGTGTACTTGCAGTTGGTGATGCAACCGAACAAGGCAAAGTGTTTGAGGCAGCACAGATTGATGACAGTGTGAAAACTCCGCTTAACGAGCAACTTGACGGATTAAGTGCTTGGATTACCAAATTGAGCTATGGTTTTGCTGCATTGATTATAATTGGACGTATTGCAGGTTATTTAATCAGCAACGGAACAGATTGTTTTGGCTCAATGGAACAAATTGCTCCTTTTATAGCATATGTTCTACAAACATTGATGATTGCCGTTACATTGGTTGTTGTAGCGGTACCTGAAGGGTTGCCTATGGCTGTTACACTCTCATTGGCATATTCTATGAGAAGAATGCTTCGAACAAATAATCTTGTTCGTAAAATGCACGCTTGCGAAACAATGGGAGCAACTACCGTAATTTGTACAGATAAAACAGGTACACTGACTCAAAATCAAATGAAAGTGGACGATATAAAAGTTTATGCAGATAATATTTCCGATAGTGTTATCAACGAAGGAATGGCAGTAAACTCCACCGCATCTATTGATTTCTCAGACGTCAAGAAACCTCAAGTACTGGGTAATCCGACAGAGGGGGCATTACTACTTTGGTTAAACAACAAAGGGGTGGACTATCGTATGCTGCGTGAAAGTGTAAATGTTGTACAAGAACTTCCATTCTCTACTGAGCGTAAATATATGGCTACTGTTGTTGAATCTGCTGTCATACCAGGCAAGAAAATACTTTATGTGAAGGGTGCTCCGGAAATAATCTTTGACTTATGCAAAGTCACCAATGTAGATAAAACTATTGTTGATAAGCAGTTAATTTCCTATCAGGAACGAGCCATGCGTACACTTGGTTTTGCCTATCAAGTGTTGGAAAACGATAATGCTGTGATTGAAAATGGCAAACTGGTTGCTACATCACTTCATTTCATTGGTATTGCTGCTATTGCAGATCCTGTTCGTGTAGATGTCCCTGATGCAGTAAAAGAATGTTTGGATGCAGGTATAAACATAAAGATTGTAACTGGTGATACTCCGGGTACGGCAAAGGAAATAGGTCGTCAAATAGGTCTTTGGACTTCTACAGATACAGAACGCAACATCATTACTGGCCCCGATTTTGCTGCACTTACAGAGGAACAATTGCTTGACCGTGTACAGGATCTAAAGATTATCGCCCGCGCACGTCCTATGGACAAGAAACGGTTGGTAGAAGCCTTGCAAAAGAAAAATCAGGTAGTAGCTGTTACTGGTGATGGAACAAATGATGCACCTGCATTACATACTGCTCATGTGGGACTGTCAATGGGCGATGGTACATCTGTTGCCAAAGAAGCATCTGACATTACCATCATCGATAACTCATTCTCAAGCATTGGTAAGGCTGTGATGTGGGGACGTTCACTCTATCAAAACATTCAGCGTTTCCTGTTATTTCAACTTACTGTAAATGTAACAGCTTGTTTCTTAGTTCTTTGCGGCGCATTTATGGGAACAGAAAGTCCATTGACTGTAACTCAAATGTTGTGGATAAACCTTATTATGGATACTTTTGCAGCAATGGCATTGGCATCACTTCCTCCTTCAGAGAGCGTAATGCAGGACAAACCCCGCGACCGTAATGCTTTTATTCTTAATAAATCAATGATTGCTAACATTATCGGTGTAGGTGGATTCTTTTTTGCAATGTTACTCGGTTTGCTTTATATATTCCAACACGCAGACATTCACCAACTCACAGATTTGTTATCACTTCAATTGGGTGAAAAAGGCCATGTATCTACGTATGAGTTGACTCTGCTCTTCACTATTTTTGTGATGACCCATTTCTTCTATCTCTTCAATGCGCGTGCATTCGAGACTGGTCGTAGTGCTTTACATTTCAAAGGTTGTAAGGGATTACTTATCATTGTGGCTATTATCATGATAGGGCAAGTGGCAATGGTGGAAATACCTGGTATTCAACAATTCTTCAATGTTCAAGGATTGAGTTTGCAAGATTGGATAATTATTATTCTTGGTTCCTCCCTTGTACTTTGGGTACGTGAAGGATGGCATCTGATAACTAAGCGATAACTAAATATTACGGGTTGGAATAGCTCCATACATCATACCGGGGTTATTCCAACCCTTTAATTTTATCTAAATATGGTAAAAATCAAATACAGGCATTCCTGATTCTCCTCCTTCATGGAAAAGAGCTATTGGGTATTGCATAAGCAAAACAAAGATATGGAGCAAGATAACTATAATCTTCAACGCTTTATAGAAGCACAGGATTTGATATATCCAATAGTTCTCAAAGAGTTACAGGAAGGCAGGAAACGAGGGCATTGGATGTGGTATATCTTTCCGCAACTCAAACAGCTCGGGTATTCTTTTAACTCAAAGTTTTATGGAATATCCGGAATAGAGGAAGCTACTGCATATTTAGGAAATCCAGTTCTCGCCCAACGGTTAAGAGAAGTTTCAGAAACAATACTTCATCTTTCTACCAATGATGCTGTTGAAGTATTCGGAGGCATTGACAGCCGTAAACTCTGTTCCTGCATGACGCTCTTTGACATCGTTTCGCCTGATGAAGTCTTTGCCCGAATTATAGACAAGTATTTCAATGGGCAGCAAGACAAATGTACAATTAAAATAATCAATCATTTGAGTACATGAAACACCTTCTCTTATTTCTCGCTTTATTTGCAATACTCAGTGGCTGTCGCCATGTAAATAAAACAGATTTTTCTCATGAAGAGAAAAATAGTGTGTATTATTGGAAAACAGTATTTGCACCGGATTCGTCCGATTTCGCATTCATGCGCAAGCACGATATTGGACGTATTTATTTGCGTATGTTTGATGTGTCGGTTGATAACGTTGGTACGATTGACGGAAACCGTACTGTGCCAAATGCCACTATGAGGATTCCGGAAAAGACTTATTATATATTAAACGATTCTTTGGGCTTTATAGAATTTGTTCCTGTGGTGTATATTACATTGGATGCAATGAAAGATGCAAAAGGACATGAAGGACAGTTGGCCCAAAATATCGTGACGCGCGTCAAGAATATGTGTTCATATAACGGATTGTCAAATGTGTCCGGCTTACAGTTGGATTGTGATTGGACAACTTCTACTGAACGTTCGTTTTTTGCGTTATGTGATTCTGTCCGACATGAAATCCGCAAGCAGAACCTGACTTGGAATCTTAATTCGACAATCAGACTACATCAACTGGCACAGAAGGTTCCACCGGTTGATTACGGTGTGCTGATGGTTTATAATACCGGAGATTTCAGTGACCCGGATGCGGCAAATTCCATCTTAGACCCAAAAGATATAAAGCCATATCTGAAATATCTGAGCGATTATCCATTGCACCTTGATGTAGCCTATCCCACCTATTCATGGCAGTTGTTGTTTCATAAACGCCAGTTTGTCGGTCTGTTGAATGGGATAAACGTACAGGATTCCACTAAGTTCAAAAACACTAAGAATCATCATACTTACCAATGTCTTGAAGATATTCCTTATAAAGAAATGATAATCCGGAAAGGAGACGAGATTAGAGTAGAAACCTCCAAATATCAGGACATAATAAGCGTAAAGTCCATGATAGAGCAAGAGCTATCCAATAATCCGTACAGTAATATTTTATATCATTTCGATTTACGCAATCTCTCAAAATATACAGACGATGAAATCAAAAAAATACTCTCTACTTCTGAAGTTAAGTAGCATAGTAATAATAGTATTTTCCGTATCATTCCATGCCAATGCTTGCGGTCCGTATCCTCCGATAATACCAACACCCAAGTTCTTCACATCCAATTGGGACGGCTTGCTTACTAAAGACTTTTACAAGCAGGAGAACTTGCGGTTGTGGCAAAAACTTACTTCTGAAAGAATACCATTAAACGACATTGAGCAGGCGGTATATAAAGATAACAGTGATACAGTCAATGATATAATGTTCAGTTATGACGAAAGTGTAAGCACGGATAATTTATTCTATATCTATCTGAAAAATACTCACGATTCGGAATTAGCTGATTTTTTGAGTACAGCCAAAGAGTTGGAAAAACGCAGAAATGAAATCAATTCACCGTGGTACTACCCATCATCCAGAGATTCAAGTGATGTAACAGGTGATTTCCAGGATATAATTGACAAGTGCAAGAGTTACACCGGAACCCGCATCAAGGACCGTTATGCCTTGCAAGTGGTACGGGCACTTTTTGCTTCACGTTGTTACGATAAATGTGTGGCATATTTCAATGAGGCTTTTCAGGAAATTTCTGATGACAACCTGTTCAAGCGTATGGCACAGGGGTATGTAGCCGGATGTTGGTACCGGCTGGGAAATGTTGATATGGCAAATGAATATTTCGCCCAATCTGGTGATTTTTATTCTATCAAAACCGACAATCCTGTTGCGTTCATGGCAGAACGCAATCCAGACAACCCGGAATTATTATCATACATCCAGACTATCTCAAATGATTCTGCCGAGTTTTGTGCAATAAAATCTGTTGCAGAAAATGTGCTAAGCAAGAAGAAAGTAAACAATCGTGGTGACTGGGAGTTTGCTTTGGCATATATGTACGGAGAGTTTTACTCTGACAGTCGCAAAGCCTCACAGTATATCCGTAAGGCTTTGCGGCACACGTTTTCATCAGACGATTTACACGACCATGCCCGTGCCTATCGCATGAAGATAGATGCAGAGAACGATGATAATTCATCACTTTTGTCTGATTTGAAATGGATGGAATCAAAGATTGACATATTTTTGCCAGATGCTGTGGAATGGAACAGAATGATGCAGAACATAGTTTATGCCAGCCTGATTCCGAACTTGTGGAATAATAAGGACTATACTACAGCTATATTACTATGCGGTTATGCAGACAATCTGCTTGCCACCAAGCAACGCCATGATGAAATAGAGACAGATTATACATGCGCTTTTTGGGGAGGAGCTACCCAAACACAGACAATTGAAGAAATGAGAAGAAGTGAACGATTTTGGAATACGCAAGATTACAGTTCTCTTTCTTTTCAGTTGATGGGGTCTCTTTCGTCCAGTCAACTTATAGACGTGAAGCGGGGTATTGCTTCTGAAAATAAATTGTTTACTTATCTGAAAAAGTATATCCGGCACGATTCAGACTATTTCAATGAACTTATAGGGACTCTTGCCCTCCGTGAGGAAAACTATCAAAGGGCTGTCGGATATTTTACCAGTGTTTCTGATGAATATTTGCAAGCCATGAATGTATATAAGGGAGGCTATCTTAATCGGAATCCTTTCTATGCTTATCCGGACAGATGGTCTAAAAGCGGAGAATGGGAATGGGAGGCACAAACTGTCAATAAACCATTGCAAGACTCCCAAAGAATTAAATACAGGTTTGCCAAAAGAATGTTGGAATTGCAAGACCAGATGAAATACGGAAAGACTGCCGACATACGAGGTATGGCACGGTTCAAATATGCCATAGGCCGTCGTAATTCTTTTGAAGAGTGTTGGGCTTTAACCCAATATTGGCGTGGAGAATATATCGGCTTGTTTGAGCCTCGATTGGATTATTGGTCAATTGATTATATAAAAGGTTATGATGACATCCTATACGATTACAAGCATTCTGTCGGGCATAAAAAAACAGAAGAAATCTATCAGGCAGAAATTAAAAAGGCTTTGGAAATGTTCCAATCTGAGGAAGCTAAAGCCGAAGCAGAATATATATTGGGTAATCTTCGCACAATTATAAAGTGTTATGGTAATACCACTACTGCACGATACATCAAGAAGTCTTGCGATAATTGGCATTCCTGGTTATGATGTAAAGGCACTCCGTTCCACGCTTCCCAGCGTAGAACGGGGTTCGGAACATATATCAGAAATCATGCTGTTTTTCTTGCCTCCAGGAAGCGGTGTGCGTTATCATTGACCAATTTGACAATTCGTTCGTGATATTCCGTGTTGGAGTTGCACACTCCACGGCTCTGTATCACCTTACCCTCTTTCAATGAGAACTCCACGGTCTCTATGCGGTTGCCTTGTCGGTCGTGTGCCGAAAGGATAATGCTGTCCGTCTTTGCATAATATTCACACTGGAACACACAATGGTGCATGTGTTCGCCCTCCTCCTTGTAGGCTTCAATGGTGTCAAGCACGGAAATCTCAATGTCGCTGTCGCTGATGACAATCCCGAAGAAACAGGACTTGTCCCTGTAAAACTCGGCTTCATGCTCCTTGGCTCTCTGCATCCGCTCCCTGTTCCTGCGCCTCTCCTCCATGCCGTTTACTTTGGCCAGCCACCTGTCATGCTCGGCTTTGAGGTTTATCGGGCAGATATACCTCGGGCTGCGTGTGTCCTTTCCGCACCGTTCAAGCAGACGGACGGTGTCGCACCACATGCTGTAATCAACAGGCCGGTAATGATGCCGTGATGCAACCTTGTATGACTGCCAGCACCTGTCCAGCTCGAATGTATTGCTGACGAAATAGGCAACCGCCTTGCGGTCTTTGGTTTTCATCATGGTTTCGATGCGGTGGTCTGACAAAAGAGCCTTTGCAAGACGCATGGGGTGGCAGTCGGGAAGCCTGCCTCTCATGCCGTTGCGTCTCAGTCCTGCCGTGACTGAATAACGGGGATAGACATACGTGTTTGAGATAACCCAATGCACATCGGACATTTGCCTTAACTCAATATCGGTCATCCAGTTGAAGCTGTCCTGATAATAGCCTATCGTCCTCGCCCTTGAAGTGACGGCAGTCTTTCCGTCCCCACCAAGCCACAGACGGCACACCTCCCAACAGGTAGTTCTCATTGGCTCGCCTTTCCTGTAACAGACATTCAGCAGGAACACACGCTGCACCTGCAACCCGTCAATGGCTTCAAGAGTGGAAAAATAGCTTGTCTCCCTGCATTTCCGTTTCATCGTGTCAGTAACCTGCAAGCGGTGTCCGCAATGGGGGCAGCGTACAGACTTTCCTTTTCCCTTGTAGTCAAACTTTCCTCCGCAATCGCTGCACGTGCATTTGTGGCCGGAAGTGCGGAAAGCAATATGCGATACCACGTTTTTGACAGCCCACTCCACGGCTTTCGGGCTGATGGCGGACAGCCCCTCGTTGGAGGCTGCCACCGTCTTTTCAAATTTCGTTCTCGGTTTCATGGCTCAAAAATCAAAAAGTGAGAGTTCGGGTTGTTTGGGTTCGGGCTTCTTTGCAGCCTTGGGCTTGGAGTTGCGTTGCTGCAACTTGCGCATTTCCTCGTCCTGGTAGCGTTTGAGCGCAATGGCTCGCTGTTCCGCCTTTTCCTCCTCGGTCAGTTCAATGTGGTGATTGACAACGACCGAGCAGTTTATTGGCTTGCCGATGTCCAGTGTCGGCTCGTCTATCGCATGGACTGCCATGGAATAGATTTCCTCGTCTGCAAAGCCACAACAGCCGGATTTCTGCACTTCGTTGAGTATGAACGTAACCACATCGTCAATGGTGCGTGTCGTGGTCTCGTATTTGGCACGGAAGAGTTCGTCCTCTTTTGCCCTCTTGTCAAGATAGTTCCTGATGATTTCCTTGAAATGTTCCGTTCCTTTCATGATGTTTCCGTTTTAAGTATTAGAAGCGATAGCCGATTACCGCCCCGATATATAGTTTTTCCCCTGCTGCAAGCGTTTCAACCAACCGCATGAGTTCCCTTGACCGTTCAGCCGTTCCGTGTCCGTCACAAAACTCCGTGATGAAAAGGCAGTCCGTGGCGAGCGGATTGAGTATGGCTTTCTGAAGGTGGTAGGCAGTCCCTGCCCATTCCATGATGTTCTTCTCGGTGAGTGCGTCCGTCCGTTTGCGGATAAGGTCAAGATAAGTCTTTCGCCACTCCGTGAAGCCCCCGTTATAGGCCAGCGTCTCGTCCGCATTGAGGGTAAACATGCCCTCGGGCAAAATGCGCCCCGCAAGGTTCTTGATTTCCCTTTTGCGGTCTTCGTTGTCAATCTCGCAGGTGTAGTCCATAAAGACCATGTCGCCCTGTCCCACGTGTTCGATGCCGATATACTCCCTTTTTTCTATTGGTCTGTTGCTGAGTTGAAAAATAGTGCTAAACATAATTTTAATATATTTATGTAATTCTTAATTCTTTTCCCTCTTGTCTGAAGCCTTACGGCTTCTCGCATCCGGGGGATTTTTACGATACTTACCCACACGGAGGGCTTGAAGTGGCAAAAGGCGGACATGGCAAGCGGAAAGCGGACGGAATACCCAATTTGGCACAAATTGCGGAAGGCTGCCGGTCGTTTTCCGTGCGGCCAAGCATAGCGGTGTTTGCCGTCGCCACGGCCCTCCGTTATTTTGTATCGGAAAATCCACGGATGCGCCAAGCCTTGAGGCAGACAGGGATGTACTTGTATTCATTCAGTTAATGACGGCACAAAAAAATCCCGACACCGACGTGCCGGGACTCTGAAAGTGTACATAAAATTAAAGTATGCTTAAACCAATGGGATCTCAAACGACTTGATTACGCAACGGGCCTCCTTGTCAAGAATGAACCAGTATTCGGAGCGGTAGGGTTTTCCTTCCGCCGTTTTCGCCTCGAACTCAATCTTGACTTTCCACCCGTTGAAAGGTTTTAGGGTCTTGCCGTTCTGACCACCGGGAATTGTGAGCGACCGCAGGACGGCCATAGCTTCCATCTGCCGCTCCATCAGCCCGGCCATATCCCTGTTGTCCGGGTTAAAATTCTCCAGCCCATTCGTCTCTTTCATTACTTTTTCGTTGATTTTCATCATCGCCATGGAGAGTGCCATCTTTTCCTCCATGTTCACGTACTCCCTGCCGAAGACGGAATCCGCCTTGCTGATACCGATGACCCTGACGGATTCGGGGTTGTCCACCGAGGCTTTCAGCGCAAGCTCCGCCACCTCCACGGCTCTCTTGCCGGGGTTGTCTGGCCGGAACATGAAATAGAACACGCCGCCCCAGAAGAGGATGCCGGTAATCAGTATCACAATTAATAACGTACCCTGTCTCATACCTTGATGATTTGAAGTTTGTCGGGAGACACTCCGAGCCGCTTACGGTACACGGTGCCGTCCTCCCGGTACATTTCCAGTTCGGATGCCGTAATCTGTTTCTCGCACAGCTCTTTCGCCTCGTCGAGTGTAAGCTGGTGCCCTCCGATGTTCCTCCAGATGGAGAATGAACACGGTGCGGATTCGTTGTTGTAGTTGGAGCAGTTGAACGCCCGGCTTCCGACACGTATCTCTCCGCCGCAGTGCGGGCATTTGCCGATGACCGGCTGCATCGGCACGCTGCCGTCGTCCGCCAGCTCCAGCACGGTCGGGAACGCCTTGCCCTCCTTGGAGGTGAAGCCGTCCAACAGGACATGCCGTTTCTCCAGCAGTTCCGTGATTTCCGCATCGTTCATCTTGCGGTTGCCGATGATGCCGTTGATGTTCAGCACGCAGGACGGCTGTTCCCCGATGTTATGCTCGCAGCGGTAGCCCTTGCAGGTCTTTACCACGTTCCCGCCGCACAGGGGGCAGCGTCCGATGATTCTTTTTTCAGTTTCCATGATTGTTGATGTTACTTTGTTATTTTTTTATCTTTTCAGAAACCCCGGTTCCATTCGGCCACGATGCCGCCGACGATGTTCTTGCCGGACATCACGCTTGCCCAGCTTTCCGGGTCGAGCGAGAACCAGAGGTCGTTCCACGAGAGCGTTCGCACCTGCCATGCCAGTATGAACAGGTCTGTGTTGACGGCCTCCAGCCTCGTCACCACCTCGTTGGCGATGTAGTAGCGTTCGGAGGAACTCAACAGGTTCACCTTGTGCTTCCCGTTCTTGCCGTCCGTGCCGCCCACGTCATAGCTTCCCGATGTCACGAGCTGTTTCATGAACGGGTAGAGTGCAGCCATCTGCGTGGCGGCATCCGCCAGCTCGTCCGACACCAGTGCGGCGATGGCCGTGCCCTTGAGGTTTCCGCCCACCGATTTCAGGAGCAGGTCGCAGTTCCTGGGGATTTCCGTCGTCACCAGTTCCCCTACACGTTTGATCTGGTACAGGTTCTGTACCGCACCCTGGGCATTGGAAAGGTATTCCAGCATTTTGTCCTCCACGTTATGTACCCGGTCAAGAGCCACTGTTACGGCGGTCTCTGCCGCAATGATTTTCTCCTGCCTTTCCTTGCGCTTCTTGTGGATGCTTTTCAGCTCGGCTGTCTGCGCGATGACCGCCCCGGTCAGTGCCGGGTCGGTCTGCTGGGCGAATACCGGCAGATTTCCTGTCATGCAACCGCAAATGACGGCGATTATTTTCAGTTTCATTTTCAATGATTCCATATACCTTACATTTTAAGTCCAGTATTCCGATATTCGGCCAGCTTCCGTTCCCGGTCATCCTTGTTGGGGGAAAGGACTGGTTGTAAAGGCCTGTTCATCAGGCAGTCGTTCCAGTCCTTGAAAGCCTTGGGAGGCAGCCACTGTCCCATGCGGTAGCGGATGCCCAGACGCTCGCCGGCCTGTGCCGTAAGGGAGCGTTCCGTGTCCAGTGTGAAGGATTTTCCTTTCGCCTCTATCCGTATGCCGTCCTCCGCCTTATGGATTTTCATCGGGATATTTTCCAGAAGGGCCATCATGCGAAGCCCGTAGATGCGCCCGGCAAGGTCGTTGTCGAAACAGTCGAAGGCACGGGCATGGGGAAAACGCTCCATGACACCGGTTATCTGCCTGTCCGAGAACGTGCCGCCGAGCGACACCAGTGCCACTTCCGCATTTATCCGTGCCCGGTTCACCTGGTAGAATGCCATCGCATCGAAAGCGGACTCACAGAAGAACACGCTCCGGACCGCCTCACGGTTGCCGCCCGTCAGGTCGGCCACCCATGCCGAGGAGGAGGAATCGGTGCCGGCCGCCTTGGACTTGTAGCCGCTGTGCCCCCGTATCTCGTAGCCCCTGACTTCATCATTTCGTGCGTCCGTGTAGGGGAAACCGATGTTGTAGCCGTCGAACTTGCCGTTCCGGCGGTCACGTATGAGGCAGACGAACGGAGAAAGTTCCCTGACCGTCTCGGCGGAAATGCCCCTGAGGGCGAACAGTCCCGGTGTCTTCTCCGTATCGACAGGCTTCACCTCATACCGTGAACTGTCAAATACGGCAGTGTGCATGGCGGATTTCACATACTCGCGGTCTTCCCGGTATTCGGGTTCGGGCATGTTGGCAAAGCGTGCCATGACCTTGGCGATTTTCTGCCACTCGTCCTTGCCCGACACCGTGAAGGAGGAAAGGTTCTCCCGTATGAGCGTGACCACATCGCCTTTCGAGCCGTTCCTGCGGAAGAACGTCTGCGCCGCCTTGTCGTTCGGGTGGCTGACGATGATGGTGTCACGCCTGTCCCTGCCTTCGCCCAGCACCAGCTCGATGTACCTTCCCACACCGGCCTTGCGGTCCAGACGGTAGCCCAGGGCATAGGCGATGTCGTCAATGCCCACACGGGATTTCAGTTCCTTGAAGTTTACCTTGTAGTCCGTCATAAGCCCGTCCGTATTACGGTGATATTCATATTCTTGTTAAATGCTGATTCCCGTACCGGCTTTCTGCGTGCGCTGCATGACCGCCAGTTCCGGCCCGTAGGTCTTGCGTGCCGTCATGTTCAGGAACGCCGCCTTGTCCTTCATGTCGGTGAGCTGGAAGAAGGTTTTTGCGGTGTCTTTCGACACTTTCTTCAGTCCCAGTTCCACCCCGTCGTAGGAGGCGCGGATGGCATAGTCACCGGAGCGTGTCTTGACGATGGCCGCATTCTTGAAAGGCACCTCCTCACCGGCATCCAACGGGGCCAGTGGGTCGTTCTTGGCCAGGTACGGCTGCTCGCCGAGTGCCAGCCGCTGCTTGTCCACGTGGTCGAGAATCAGGTCCGACGCCTTGTTCACGTCCGCCATGACGGAGACGATGAATTTCGGTTCCTGTTTCAGCGTGCCTATCCACGAGTCCAGGTAGGCGGCGGAGTTGTCGGTCACTTTGGAGTCAAAGCCCATGGAGTGGCTGATCATGGCAGCCGTGAGTTCGGCCACCAGCTCCTCNCGTGAGTTCGGCCACCAGCTCCTCCTTGGCGTACTTCGGGTCGCCGAAGCGTCCGCCCGTTTCACGGTTGAGCCGTTCGGGTGTCATGGTGGAGTGCGTCATCTCGTGCAGCATGGTGGAATAATACTCCATGCCGCCCCGGTAAGTCTCCTCCGGCGAGCTGCCGATGTTGAACTGCGCCTTCATGGGCACCACGATACGGTCCTGCGAGGGAGAGTAGAAAGCCCCGTCCACACGTTTGTCCGCCTGTATCGGGCAGAGCCACTGCTGCGTCTGCACCATGCGGTCGAGGGCGGCATGGGCGTACATTCCCTCCGTGTCCCGGAGTTCGGGCACCTTGAACCTGTCAAGGAGTTTCTGCATCCTTTCCGGCTGCATCTCGGCCAGGTTGGTCTGCGCCACGTTATAGACAGGGAAGGACTTGACGAACGGGATGGCCTCCAGCCCCTGCCGTTCCTCCTTCGTCATGGCACGGTACTCGTCGGAGCTGACGCGCCTGCCGTCCCTGTCCTTTACCAGCATGTCCCAGTACACCACGGGGAAGGCTTTCTCGCCTTTCAGGACATGGGCTTTCAGGTTATGGGCCTGCTTGAAGGTCAGATAGACCGGGAGCTGATACCCCATGGCGGCCGTGTGCAATTGCAGGAAGAAAGAGTTGGAGCCGGAATAGTTGCGTCCTCCCACGTTCTGCGGCAGCCCGGCATAGCCCGACTCGCCGCCTATCCAGCCTTTCTTCCAGCCGGTTTCCTTCATCTGCCGCATACGCTCGATCATCATTGCCGTAAACCGTTCCAGAGCTGCCTGGCCGGAACCGCCCGATGACGACAGTGAGTTAGTTCCATATGCCATAGTCCTCGTCGTCCGTTAGCTGGCGGTCCATCCCCTCGGTGTCCGTCTGTTCGACATAAAACTCCGCCGACTCGTCCGACGGGTCCGTACCGTGGGCACGGCACCAGTCGAGGTAGTCCTGCGCGTTCTCTCCCTCCATGACAAAGCGGAGGAAACCTATCTTGCCTTCCTGGAGGAGTTCCACCAGCTCCTCGTGTCTCATTGCTTTTGACATAATCGTTTACTGTTTTTAATGTGATATGAATTATTAATTACTCTTTCTCATTCAGTTACATTTTCATGGAAGCTGATTTTTCCACCCTGGCGGTGTTGCCCGCCAGCATATCGGTGATTTCCGTGTTCAGGTACTTGGCCGCTATCTGCTCCCGTGTGGCGGTCTTGGTCTTGAAGAGCGAATAGCCGTCGTCGAAGGAGATTTCATGCCGGGAGGTCTTGCCCCTGTCGCCCATGTCCACCGACACTTTCCACTTGTTGTCGGCATGGTCCTTGGCCACACGGACACCCTTGGGGTCGATGCCTTCGGGAAGCCGGTATTTCTCGTAGGCGGATTTCAGGTGCAGCCGTTCGCCGAAGTTCCTCTCCAACAGCTGCTCTGGTGTCATCACCCGGTCGAAGTAGGCGTTCAAATCCTGACGGGAGGCGACGGCCGACATCTTGGTATCGCCGACCTGCGCGTAAAACTTGTACTTGCCGTAATCGGGACGCTGCTCGTCCTTCTCCTTGTACACGTTGAACTTCTCCACCGTGACGCTGCCCTCCGGCCCGTCAATCGACTTAGGCATCCGGAAAGCCTCTTCGGGCACTTTGGGCATGAGCTTGGTCGGGTAGTAGCGTTCCATCAGCTGGGGTACGGTCATCTCCTTCTTCTGGTAGGCGGCAAGGTCAGCCGCATCCATTTTCTGCGGTTTCAGCTGCTGCCCGTCAATCTTGGCTGTAAAATACCAGTCTTCCGGGTTGTCCTTGCTCTGGTAGGCATGGCCGTGCGTCACTTTTTCACCGTTGGCCGTCACCATCTGCGGTTCACGGGGTTTGCGCTCCTTCCCGGCTTCGACTTTCGTCTCGGCCTTCTTCTCGTCGGCAGGTTTCTCCACGGCAGCGTTTCCCACTGTCTTGGCAGGCTCTTCCTGCGTAGCCTTCTCTTTCTTTTTCTTTGCCATAGCTTCATTGTTTGGAGTTATTTCTTCTTGCGTTTTCGCTTTCTTCATCAGCTTCGGGTCTTCAATCGCATCACAGATGGCGACCCTTTGCCCCGAACGGATCAGTTTGGGCAGATACGTGTCCAGGGCATGATGGGGAAACCCGGCCAGCTTGACAGGCTCTTTCTCGCCGGGAATGATTTTCTCCGAAATCTTCAAGGCAAGCAGTACGGAAGCCTTGACGGCATCCTCCCTGTACAGCTCATAGAAGTCCCCGTTGCGGAAAAGCAGCATCGCGTCCGGGTGCTTCTTCTTCAATGCGTCAAACTTTCCGAGAAGGGTGGTATCCTTGTCTGTATTCTCTTTCTTGGCCATGGGAAACTGGTTTTAGATTTTGAGACCCTTGGATTCTTTCGGGGAGGAATGGAACTTCAACGCCCGCTCCTGTGACTGACGGTCAACCACCTTCAGGTATTCCCAGCGGTTTTTGTCCGTCATCACCAGTCCGAGGTATTCGGGATGCCGTTCGTCATAGCGGAGTTTCTGCTGCCGTTCCCATTCTTTCAAGTCGCCCTGTATCACCTTGAACCCCTGCGGTTCTTTAAGGTCCACGCCGACGGAGACCTTTTCACCGCCCACGTTCAGCTCCACGGGCTTTCCCTCACGTACCTGCTGCTTCTGCTGTGTCCCCAGTTCGATGTCATTCACCTTCTCCATGTCCTTCAGCTTCTGTTCAATCTGAACATCAGTTACCCGTCGGTGTATGACGGACTTCGTTTCGGGATCAAGCTGGAGATACTGCCGTGTCTTCTCGCCGTTGATTTCCACGGCTTTTTGGATGACTTCACCACTATTGAGCCTTGCGGCTTCCTGTTCCGTCAGTCGGAGGATGCCGCTACGTTCCGCTTCGAGAGCGGCACGGACAGGATAGGCCATGAGTACGGGATTGCCGTTCTTGTCAGCGGTCATCTGCAGTTTGAGCGGTAACGTGATCACGTCACCGTTTCGGGCACTTATCGACACCTGCATGAGCGGTGTGACCTCGCCGGAAACAAGCCTGTCCTTCACTTCCTGCGGCAGAAGGTCGGCCTTTTCCCGGTCGATGCCCAGTGCTGCCAGTCTCTCGTATGGCAGCGGTTCGGGTTGATTTCTGTTGTGCATTTCCATTTTATGGTTGTTAAGCTGTTAATTTTGCGGCCGTGGCCGTCTGATTGCCACAAATTTATCCGCATCAAATCCCTGAAACAGAAATGCGCAACACTATTCTTATAGTATTCATGCTGACGCTCATGCCGGTAGCGGCATCCGCCCAGTTCTATACGATTACAAAAGAGTCGAAAATCATGCCTCCTTTTGTAAGAGATACCATTGAATATGTTGATAATAAATGGAATACGGAGGCTGGTTCAATAAATTCATTGGCTAAAGATACATTGAACCTTACAGTTGTCGGTCAGGAAAACAGTAACAGGAAAAGCCGAAACAGTGACAAAAGCACGTCCCAAAAGTTAAGCGAGATAAAGCCGGATAAAAAGCTTCCCGAACTTACTATCCCTAATCTCTATGAGGAAATTCTCCGTAACGGTATTCGTCATCCGAAAATCGTGCTGGCGCAGGCCATCCTCGAAACGGGCTGGTTCCGCTCTGCCGTATGCCGGAACAAGCACAACCTCTTCGGGCTGACCAATCCCCGTACAGGGAAATACTATGAGTTCGGGCATTGGACGGAGAGTGTCCGGGCTTATTACACGAAAGTGCAATACAGATATAAGGGTGGCAATTATTTGCTATGGCTTGATGAAATTGGATATGCGGAAGACCCCGGGTATATTCGCTCCGTTATTCGTGTACTGAAACAACTTTAGGTAGGAAAAGAACAAATCAAAAATGCAAAAAGCGAAGCTTATGTAGGACAAGATAACTTTTTTGTACAGACAAGAAACATGAAATCAACAGATTATCGTGTGGAAATCGTGTGGAAATCTATTAAATGTTTTGCAAATCAAAATTGTTTTATTACCTTTGCGGCATTAGAACCTGCCAAGCCTCTTTACAATGCTCAAATCGGCGGGTCGTTTTTTTATTATACCTATATGAAAACAAGTTTTGCCAAACCATATTCTTCCCCGGCAGAGATTGCTCAAATTCTAAAATCCCGTGGTATGCTCATGGACGATGATCAGAAAGTGGAAAATTATTTGATGAATATTGGTTATCATAGGCTTACTGCATATATTTTCCCCTTTTATCGGATTCCAAAGAGTGATAGGGTCTTGAAGGAAGGCATATCTTTCCGGCAGATACTGACCTTGTACCGATTTGACAAGAAACTGCGTATTCTGCTTTTCAATGAAATTGAAAAGATAGAGGTTGCTATACGAAGTGTATTGGCCAATATAGGATGTCAGGAATTAGGTGATAAGTATTGGATTACCAAATCCGAATACTTCGCTAACCCTGACAAGTTCAACCAGACTTTGGCAATCATAGAAAAGGAGTTGGTATCGAGTAAGGAAGATTACATAGAGGACTTTCGGCAGAATTACATTGAAGACTATCCTCCGGCATGGATGATAACTGAAGTGCTTTCATTCGGCAACCTTAACTATATTTACTCAAATATAGCGAGTAACAAACTGATGAAGCGTATTGCCGGTTATTTTGGGTTGAAACCACAGGTATTTACTTCTTGGCTGACGGTGCTTGCCAATCTTCGTAATATGTGCTGTCACCACGCAAGGGTATGGAATCGTGATTTCATGTTGAATCCTGCCGAGCCACGTAAGACCACATACGCATGGATTGACGCCTCAAATGTGGATAAGAAAAGGATTTACTATCGCTTGTGTATAATCCGGTATTTTCTTGCTTCGGCTTCTCCAAATAACAACTTCAATGAAAAACTATCAGTCTTGTTGAACGAATTTCCCTCAATAGATATTGCTGCAATGGGATTCAGCCCAAATTGGAGAAGTGAAGATTTGTGGAAATAATCGGTATTTATGAAACAACATGAATTTTATCTTGAAAAATATCTATATGTCAGTTTGTTATAAATTTAGGTATTTTACAATGATGACAAGTATAAACAGATGCGCTGGGTAAAAAGCATAGAATCCATACTTGGCCACATTGCCTTGTATAAATCCCCTTCTGCCATTATAAAACAGAATAACGGTGCAGGCGAGCATTGCGCCAATCACTCCATAGTGCATCATCAAGGGAAAAGTAAAAAGCAATTGAGCCATTCTGCATAAGTGGGAAGGGAAAGTGTTCCCGCACTTTTGAAACAGATAGAAGATTACAATCATCAGAATACCTCTCCACTCATAATCCACACCTGACCATGTGGCCAACCATGCTGTCAGAAGGATTGTGCAGTAGCAAATGACTTTATGCCCGTCCAGCCTTTCAAAAGCCGCCAGTACCGCCACACCCAAAGCCAGCGTAAACATCACGTTGTGCGTTCCGTCACTCCCGTTCAGCAGATGCCACGGCAGTTCGCTAACAGCAGCGAACCCCAGCAGTGTCAGGAAATACCGCATCCTGTTCCGGGTATGAGTGAACCCTTCCGCTATTAGGAAAGCGAACACCGGGAAAGCGATACGCCCCACGCAACGCATCACCCCGTATAGGAAAGTATCATCTTTCAAAAAATAGAGGGCAATGTGGTCTGTCACCATGGAAACCATGGCGATGACTTTCAATGCGCTGCCGCTCCATCCCGGTAAGCAGAATTTTGTATCCATAATCGTATAGTCATTCAACTCATGCCCAACAGTTCCTTTACCATGTCCTCGACCTCCTGGTTCACCCGCTTGAAGTTGCGGTTGAGCATGATTTCCCTCTCCCGGTCATTCCGGAACTCGTAGATTTTGGGAAGCGGCACGTAGTGATCCTCCTCCCGTTTGATTTTCTTCATGTCGAAGTGCGTCTTGCAGAAGTACTTGGTGGTCTTGAACTCCTCGGACCGTTCGATGTCGAATCGCTCCAGCATACTGTCGTCCGTTGCGGTAAAGTCACGCGCCGCCTGCCCGGCCAGCCAGCCGGTGGCCATGTCCGCAATCTTCGCCGCCGGAACGAGGTAGTCCATCTTCTCGGAAATGGTGGTCGACACCTTGCTGTCGTTGATGGAAATGGAGCGTGAGGTCTGCTTGGCCTTGCCGAACACGTCGTTCTGCGCCCATTCCAGCGTCTCCTTGTTGCGTGCCGCCCCCATGAAGATGTTGCCGCAGGTGGTGATAATCTTCTGCATCCCCACCTTGCCGTAGTCCGCCTCCAGCTGTGGCAGTTCCTGAAAGCCCAGCGTCACGGCCACCTTGTTGGAGCGTGCCGTGCCGATAAGCCGGTCTATCTTGTGGAAGTACAGGGTCGGCAGCTCGTCCACGATGATGCTCACCGGGATGTTCCCCTTGGAGTTCACACGGGTAATCAGTCGGTTCAGCACCAGTGCGTTCAGCGAGCCGATGACCTGTTCCTTCTCCGGGTCGTTGGCGATGACCAGATAGCTCGGATGTTCCCTGTCGGAAATCTTCAGGTCAAAGTCGTCCCCGGTGAACACCCAGTAGGCTTCCGGTGATACCAGCCGGGCGGCATTGACACGGAGCGTGCCCACCATGCCTTCCAGCTGGTCGTTGGCCTTGTTCTCGTAGGCACTCTTGAACGGAGCCATCAGCGAGGCAATCCTCTCGTCCTGCATCAGGATGTTGAACACCTGGTCGTATGGCCTCCCGAGGAAGGACAGCACGTGCGGCATATCGGAATACTCCCCGGTCACGGTGTCCGGCTCCACCTCGTTTCCCTTGTCGTCCTCGTACCAGCAGCGGCTTATCCTTATCTCCTTGCCGGTTCTGTCCTTGTAGGAAAAGCCCTCCAACTCCACGAACATGCGGTCTTCATCGGTCGAGACGTCGTTGCCTTTCTCGTCCACGAAGTCCAGCACCACGCTGCCCTTGCCGTCAAGGGCGTTGAAGTCGTCCCAGTTGCGGATGACCACCTCGTATTTCCTGCCCATGTGTTCCTTTCCCTCCAGTGAGATGAATCTTTTCAGCTTCTTTCCGTCCTTGAACCCTACCGGGTGGAAGTTCACGAAGAAATAGATGATGGCCGCCAGAAAGTTCTCCGCCGAGTTGGTGAAGAAGGCCTCCGAACCGCCTTTCTTCTCGCCGCCGCCCTTGTTCAGGGAGGCGAGCAGCGTAGCCGCCGTC
The DNA here is from genome assembly GCF_000435115.1 of Bacteroides sp. CAG:633. Lineage (NCBI taxonomy): Bacteria > Pseudomonadati > Bacteroidota > Bacteroidia > Bacteroidales > Bacteroidaceae > Bacteroides > Bacteroides sp. CAG:633. The sequence goes on from NZ_FR883103.1 coordinate 34,977, forward strand.
TCCGATGCCGCCGCCAGGTCGGGAATATACTTCCGTTGTATCGGGTTGATGCGGTTGGAATACTCCACATCGGTAAAGTTCACTATCCTGAATCCGCAATTATCAGGAAGTTTTCCGGCTTTCCTGTTCTTGCAGTACTGGTAAAAAAGCGTCTTGGCAAGTGTCGGAAACTTAAAGTCATATACCATGAGGGCGAAACCCTTGGCCGAGTGCTGCCTTATGAACGGGTCGATGATGCCGAACGACTTACCCGAACCGGGCGTACCCAGCACGATAGTCCCACGGAACGGGTTGATGATGTTGATCCAGCCCCTGTGCATCTTCTGTTTCCAGTAATATATCATGGGAATGTTCACCGAGTAGTCGTTGTTTACCAGCACTTCCGACTGTTGGAAGGATTCGTTCTCGAAGTTGAAACGGTCTTCGCCCACCTTGTAGTTGTAATACCTGGCGATGCCGTCCAGCCCCTGATGCACCAGCATGGTGCCTGCCACCGAGCAGAGGGCATAGAGGATACGGCCTGCCGGGAAACCCATCCAGCTGACGCCGAAGTCCATCCCGTGAAAGACAAAACACAGCCCGACAAGGGTCAGTCCCGCCAGTACCGGGTAGATGACCATCGTCCTGACGTTGAACTTCAACGCCTTCTTCGCCTTCGTACCTATACACACCACACAGATGCAGACCAGTTCCGTCACCTTGCAGCCCGCCACCGAGTTGAACACCTTGAAACGTCCCAGTATGTCAAGAATGAACTGCGTGACGCGGTTGTCCGCCGTTACCGGCAGGTTCATCACGATCTCGATGATGAGAAAGATGTAGATACAGCTACGGAAATAACTGTACATCTGCTGCTGTTCCCTCGTTTCCTCAAATGCCATAAGCTATAAATTTATATTCTGTCAAAACGGTATTTTTATTCCCAGCAACAACCCGTTGCGGAAAGTGTCCCCGTGCAGGAAGTTCACGTTGTTCTTCTGGATAATTGAGAACTCCATTCCGCTTCGCAGCACGTAGCTGTACTCGAAGCCTCCCTCCAGACCGAGGAAGAACTTCCGGTTCACCGCACCGAACTGCGGGCCGAAGCGGAAACGGAGCATCCCGTTCTTGTAGCGGACAAGGCGGTGCTTGTACAGAAGACCGCCGTCCCAGTAATAATCCTTCCAGAAGTTCTTGGAAACGGGCCTGTGCCAGTGCGTGCCCGCCTCGCCGAATACTTCCACGGCATTGCCGTAGGACAGCGGATATTCATAACCGAGGGTCGCATTCAACGTGGAGGGGAAAAGGAAGCCGGCGTTCAGCGTCAGCTTGCCGTCCTGTGCGGACGCGCTCATGGAGGCTACCGCACACAAGAGAATAAACAATAATTTTTTCATGGCCTGTCAGTATAAGTGATGTGATAATAGGGATAGTACGGCGTGTCTTTCAAAATGTCCGAATCAAAGCCGTCGGCATTGAGGATGTCCTTGTACTCGATGGTCAGCGTGATGACACGCCCGCTGATCTGGTTCTCGGAAATTTCCAGCCGCAGAATCTTCTCTTCGGGGAAGGTGAGCTTCGGCAGTACCAGCACGTTGCGGTAGTCCTTCTTGAATTTCCTCACGTGGTTGACCGTGAAGACCGGCGTCAGCTCGATGGTCTGCGAGTTGGTCGCCTTGGTCTCCTTCTTGTCCGTGAGCTTTATCCTCGTCTCCTCGATGTCATAGGGTATTTTCGTCCGGTTGCGAAGCGAGTAGTCAATGAAGAAATAGTCCCCGACGGAGTAGATATTGTTCACAACGGCTTTCATGCCGTGCTCGTTCGATACAATCTGGTTGAACTTGCGGTCGCTGCCATAGACCGCCCACGCATAGCGTGCCATCTCCGCCATCGGCATGGAAACCTCCGGGTTGATGTACGACTGCAGGTCGTCGTATGACACATTATATATATTGGAAGCCATGCCGGGAGATTGGGTATAAAGGACATCGTACTGTGCGATATGCCGTTCCCCGATAAGGGTCAGCGTACCCAGCAGCTCGTTGTCATCATAACCCAAGTCCGGCAGGGAATCATTCTCGTGATAAGGCTTGATGCGTACAATGTTGTCGGTACACTGGTTGCCGGCAATCTTCGGGGTGGAAATGTCCACCATCTTGATATTTTCGGGCATGACAATGTGCGTGGTCACTTCCCGGTTGACGTAAATCCTCCTGTTGGCGAATATGTTGCCGGTAAGACAGAAGATGCTGATGAAAAGTAAAAGAATCCTGACTTTCATATTATGCGATTTAATGATTTCTTGTTCGGTGTGTAAAGTATTTGATAGTTTACCGTGCGTCATCCGAATTGATCAGATAGACAATGGTGTTGTACTTGATTTTCGCCTTGTTCTTCCTGATGCCGGAAGAGATGGCGGAAGTGGCGGAGTTGTACATGTTCTGCAAGGCCTGCAGGGCGATGGCCTCTCCCGATATGCCGGAACCGTAGCCGTCCTCCGACTCGAAGTTGATGTTCTGCTGTACCGTGCTGGAGCTTGCGTCCTTCACGAAGTCACGGAACTCGGATTCGGGAACGTAGAACCCCTCCATGCCGTCATTGTCAAAGACAGAGAGCTTGACCTTGATGAACCTGTCTCCCACAAGGATGCTGGTGATGGCAGCCCGGACACGCTGCTGCCCGAATCCTGTCACCGTACCGTAAAGGTATGTGCCTTTCTTCAACCGGGTTCCGCTCACGGTCACGTCGTCAAGCAGCTTGAAGCGAAGGCGCGTGCCTTCCCGTGCCTTGGTGGTCTGGTCTATCATGGCCCGTATCAGCCTGGCTTCCGCTGCTTCATTGGAGGCCGTGACGGTATGGAACTTGCCGGCATTGGTGTCGGAGGATTTCAGGACAAGGTTCGGGCGGTTGCGTTCCGCTTCCTCCCTGCGTACCCTGGCGATGGAGTCCGCACGCTGTTTTTCCGCAATTTTCTCCGCTTCCGACTTGCCGTAACCGAGTCCGGCTTCAATGGCCTTCTGCCGTTCATAGCTCCGTTTCTGTATCTCTTCAAGGTCACGGGCAAAGTCATCCTGCGAGGTGTAACCGTTTTCTGAACCACCACCGGAAGAACCGTCGCCGTAAGCGTAGGAGTTGATGTGCTTTCTTGATTCGGCCAGTGAACGCTCCAGTTCCTCCATTTCCTGCTGCCGGCGGATGCGCTCGGCTTCGGCGGCGTCAATGCTGTCAAGCTCGTCCTCGGTGTAGCCGTGACCCAGTTTTTCATTCTCTTTCTCTTCCTCCCCGAGCGCACCGACTGCCGTGAAGGCATCCTCGTCGTCGAAACGGCGTGACATCTCATACATCTTATCTCCGGTTTCCTGAGTTTGCGCCTCCGGCAGTTCCATGTTGATGTGGTCCGTGGCCACCGCCTCCGCTGTCTCACCGTCGCCGCCGAATGTCTGCATCAGGAAGTAAACCATGGCACACAGCGGAACGAAGACGACCAGCGGAAAGATATACTTGGGTTGTCTGAAATTAATCTTGATCATGAGTTGTCATTGTTTTTAAGGGATTTGACGATGTTTTCCAGTTTTTTGTAATGCCGCACGATACGGACGGAATCCGCGCGTGATTTCTTCGGGACGGCAATCAGGGAGTCCAGTTCCTTGCGGACGGCCTGCCCCTCGGCGGTCAGTTCCAGCAGTGTACGTCGATGCGCGTCCTTGTTCGCCTGAATGGTGCGGAAACCGCTGAAGAGCGGTTCCATGTTTGCAATGGCACTCACATCGGGTTCCGTCACGTTCCTGCCGGTCAGGAAATCCGAGACAATGCCTCCGACCAATAACAGGGATAACGAACCGACCACGCAGGCGAACGTCCTTTTGGGATGTTTCCTAGCCCATGCGTTGGCAAGCCGGATGCGCCCCGGCAACCGGCATTTCGTGCCGACCGAACTTAACCTGGGCTGCAACCACGCCCTGATCAGCAGGTGCGTTTTAAGCCTCTGTTCATGCAATTTTTTACCAAATGATTTCATATCCGATATTTTTAATAGTCCAAATCCTTGTTCTCGATGGTCCTCCAGCCGGTGATCATCAGCCCGTGGGGATTGTTTTGTGTCCTGGGCACGCTCTCGATGTACCCGGTCGTCACCAGCGAACGTTTCTGGTCACGGGAACGCCGCTTGATGAGCTGCGTTCCGTAATAGGTGAACTTGCGTTCGTTCCCGTCAAAGCGGATGGAGTCGCACATGACGGTGCAGACCGCCGACGAGGAGATGATGTCGGAGTAGAAGCCGTTCTCGTCCATGGCCTGTTTCTGTTTCAAGGCCGTGCCGTCCGCCATGTACATCGCCTTGCCGAGCGTCCAGCGGATGTAGTCGTCATCGGGCGGCAGGTTGAAGAAATACTGGTGGAAGAGCTGGATGTGCGCCTTCGCCTCCATGGTGAAGTTGGCCTCCAGCTTCGCACGCTCGGCGAGGAACGGGATGTCCCCGTCGAGTACATAAATCTGCTGCCGCTCCTCGCTTACGAGGGAGACGCAGCACCAGACGGTGAACCCGCAGATGACGGCACAGCCAGCTATGGTGGCCAGCACCGTCATCATGGCGAGTTTCGTTTTCTGTGCAAGGGATTCTATAAGCATATACTGTCGTTTTGAAGTTTACTTTACGAGTGATTTCCCCATGGAGCCTGCCGCACCGATTGTCGAGCCGACCGCACTTCCGGCCATCGAGCCTGCCGCGCTCGTGATTCCCATGGCGGTNNCTCGTGATTCCCATGGCGGTGGAGCCTGCCACGGAACCCGCTCCCGAACTTACGCCGCCCGGTATCAGCCAAGAGGCCACTTCGGGGACGAAGCGGATGATGTAGGCACCGACAAGCATACCCATGGCGTACATGCAGTTCGAGCCGATGCCCTGGAGGCCGAGCGCGCCGATTTGCTCCCACGAGTTCACCGAGCCGTGCAGGAGGTGGTCGTAGGCCACCAGGTCCTGCTGGAGGTTGTAAAGGAGGATGAAGTCAATGTAGTACAGGCACATGTAGGTCACGAATCCCCACAGCGAGAGGGAAAGGTATTTTGACATCCACTGGCTCCAGGCCGAGTTCCACGGCGGGGCGAGGGACAGGGCGAACATGATGGGGCAGAATATCATGAGGATGGCCATGAAGATGCGTTGCGCCACGAGGATGCCGTAGTAGGACATCTGGAAAATCAGTTCGCCGATGAAGCGTATGACGTCGTTAATCCACTCGCTGACCTTGGTCTCGGCGGCCACGGCGGCACGCTGGGCGTAGTTGTTGATGGTGGTGCCGAGGTTCTCCACGTTGTAGATGAGCTTGTCCCACCAGGCCGCATCCTGCCCGATGGCTGCCACCTGTTTGGCGGTGGCGATGGAGTCCTGCACCGTCCGGAGGCGGTCAAGGTAATCCCCCTGTTTCTGCGCCACCTTCAGCTCGAAGGCGGCCACTTCCTTGTTCTTGGCCTGCGCCATGGCCTTGGTGGCTGACTCCAGGCTCTTGCCGGGCACCTGCAACGCCTCGCATATCCATGACGAGGAGGAGATGCAGATGGAGATGCCGATGATGCGTAGGAGCTTCATCACGTCCATGCCGCGCCGTCCGAGCATCATCATCCAGCACTCGTAAGAGCCGACACAGAGGGCGAGGCAGAGTCCGAGGGCACGGGCCAGCGAGACCGCATCACCCAGCACCGCCACGTTGGGGAATGTCTCCATGGCGACCAGCAGCTTGTCAAGGCTCTCGTCGATGGCGGGCAGACCGATGGTCAGGAGTGTACACATTATATTCATACCGTTCTTACTTTATATTTATATTTTACAGTTTCTTGTTTCCCTTTTTAATAATGAGTGGCGGCCACGGCACAGAGATGCGCCGTCCGGCTGACCAGTTCCTCCATTTTCTTCCTGGCTTCCTCGTAGGCCTGCTGCCTCTTGGCGTTCTCCAGCCCGTAGCCGACACCGGTCTTGTGGATGTAGGCGATGTCCGCACAGAGGATCTCATTCTGCCGGCTCAGCTCGTTCACCTGGTACTTGAGCCTGCCATCGCTTTTCTTCATGCAGTAGAGCAGCCCGTCGGTGATGCAGTCCTGCATCCGGTTGAACTCGTCCTTGTAGGCAGGGTAACTCAAATCCACGTTGCGGTCCGCCTCCCGTGCCAGTTCCTCCCTGTACAGTCCTTCGATGTGTTTGCGTTCCTCTTCCGCCTTTTCCGCCTTCTGACGCTGGGTTTCCCCGGCCGTGACACGCACCGGCATGATACGCTTGATGTTGGAGTCCTTCTCCCTGAACCGCACCCGGAAGCCGGAATGGAAGCCCGCCCATTTCCAGTACATGTCCGCACCGGAATACCGCTTGTGGAGAAAATAGTAGTACCAGTCGGGAGCGAAGTCCCACGGGCCGTTCTCCATCGACTTCCACTGCCGTTCCTTTTCCTTGTCCCTTGTAGGCCGTTGGGCGTTGGAGACAAGCGGGATGCCGGCCAGTATGATTACAGCCATGATAATTGTCTTTCTAACCTGCATATCCTTCGTTCCATTTGTTGATGACATTTTCCGCTATCGCATCCTTTACCTCCGAGTTCAAAATCTCCCAGATGTAATCAGGTTTCCAACCGCAATCCGTTACAAGATAGCAGTACAGGTTTGCGTTGTCAATGATGTACCGTGCCTTGTCAACGGTGCTTTTGAGCGTCAGCACCAGATTCAGTTTCTCGTCCATGCTCGCCTTCATCAGGTTGATGCCCGAAGCGGCCACGGACGCATAGAGCTTGTAGCAGTGCTTTATCTCCCTTGATATGGCGAGGTTGGCATCCGTGTAGTACCATGCCACGAAAGGCTTGTCCTTCACATATTTGAAAGTGCTTTCCGTGAAGTCCTTGTATTCCCTTACCAGCCGGTACAGGGAGTTGGCGGTGGAAGAAATGGCTCCGGCCAGCACCAGGTAGGAATGGGCGTTGTCAAGCCTTGTGTTCAGCGTGGTGCGCACGTCATTGAACCTGACGGCTCCTTTCGTGATTAAAGACTGTTCGCCGAAACTGGTGGCCACTCTCTGTAACGCCTGGTCCTCGTCCTTCTTCACGGCCTTGTGGAGCGCAATCAGAGCCTCGATGGTCGGAAGGTCTTTGGGGATAATGAATGCGAAACTTTTGGCCGGAAACAACATGAGTGCCACTATCACACACGCTAATTGTATTTTTGCTTTTCTATGTGCCATACCCGAATGATTTATAATGTATTGTCAATAATTTGCAGCCACCAGTCCGTTCCAGCTTTGTATCAGGCCGCCCACATGGCTTTTCATGCTCACCACGTTGGCCCAGCCCTCCGGGTCGATGGCAAAGAACAGGTCGTTTGCCGTGGCGAACTGCGCCATCAGTACCATGCCGTCCACCTTGTAGCGTATCTTCATCAGGCCGGTATAGATACGGTTGGCCAGCGTCAGCCGCTCATAACGGTCGAGCAGGTTGTATCCGTCTTTCTTCCTTTCCGCCGTGCCCTGTCCTTTGAGAGGATTCTGCACCTCGGCATTGTTCACGATGTTCACGAAATCGCCCACGAGCTGCTGTGTCTCCGCCACCAGGCCACCCAACTCTGTCAAACAATAAAGTTTATTTGTAAACTTGGCTTCATTCACGGTCTTGACCAGTTCCGGCACGTCTTTGAGGATGTCAAAGGCGCACGAGCCGATTTCCTTGTAATACAGGCTTTCCGTCCCGAAACCGGACACGTTTTCCATCGTCAGCTTGTAGAGTTCCTTGATGGTGGCCATGCTGACCGTGTACAGCTCCACCTTCTGTTTCCTGGCAGCGATGGAGTCCAGCTGCAAGTTGTGCTGGTCCTCGATGAGTTTCTGCGAGGCGGTGTTGGCGGCCACCACCTTGATGCAGTTCTTGTCGATGACGACACGCCATCCGGCAAATGCCTGCATGGAGACGGTTGCCAATAAGAATGTGATGAATATGTACCTTGATTTTACCATAGCGACATTACCTTTTTATGTTCGTTTATTTTCCTTGCAAACTCACGGAAGAGCGGACTTCCTGCCTTATGGCGGTCTTCCTCTATCCGTATGATGGCCTCCTGCAACCCGCCGTAGTGGGCGATGTAGGTTTTCAGGGCTTCCTTTTCCGAACGCTCGGTGGTGTAGGCCCAGTAACATTCGGGGGCTTCCTCCACGCCATAGACATCCGAGTTCTGTCCCCGGCATATCCACACCTCCTTGAAATAGCTGCGTCCCTCGTGATTGTTCAGGGCGTTGATGGTGAATATCTGCTGCCGCTGGACGGGCGTAAGTCCCAGGATGGCGGCAATCTGTTCGTACCTGTCCTTGAACTTGGTCTGGTCGAGCAGTATCTTCACGTCGGAGTTGTTGATGATGGCCTCCTTGACGATGGGCGAGTCTATCACGTCGTTCAGTTCCTGCGTGACCACCCCGGCGATGCCGTGGAACTTGCGGACGGTCTTGTAGAGATACTTGATGTACTCGGCCATGGTCGGGGACGCGATGGCCTTCCACGCTTCTTCGATGATCAGTGCCTTGCGCCCTTTCTTGATGCGCATCTTCTGCAGGAACACGTCCATGATGATCAGCACAATGATGGGGAAAAGCACGGGGTCATCCTTTACCTTGTCGATTTCAAAGATGATGAACCGCTCGTCAAAGAGGTTCACGTCCATGTCGGAGTTCAGCGTGGCCTCCAGCTCTCCGCCCCGGTAGAACTGTTTCAGGATGGCGGCGAAATTATGGATATCGAAGCTGATCTTGTCCATGGCCATAATCTGGGGGATACGCTCCAGCGCGAACTCGTAATAGGAGTTGAAGGACAGCTCCCTGACTTTCAGCCTGCGCCTCTGCTGCTCGATATGCCTTATCTGCCGGTCCGTCTTCACCAGCTGTGTGTTCTCGTAGAGTTCCTGCTTGTACTTCTCTACGATGGCAAGGGCGCGTTCCCGCTCTCCTTTGCTGGCGGCCCCGTCCCGTGCCAGCGCAAGCAGGGAACGGCACTGTCGTAGCAGCTTCACCTTCCGGGCTTCCGCCGGGAGCATCAGTGCCCGTTTCTCCGTTTCCTCCGGCGGTGGCGGCTCGTTGATCTGCCGCTCGATGTCCTCCATGCCCTTGTTGTACTTGTCGGGGTCTTCCTCCATCTTGGATGCCACCAGCAGTTTCTGCCTTAATGCCTCACGCTCATCGTCGTTGAACCCATCAAACGGGTGGAAGTAGGTTTCATAGTATTCCACGAGGGTCTGGTTGACGAGCATGTCCTCTATCTTGTCGGGGAAGGCGTTGCCCTTGAAAATCAGGAATATCAGTGATTTGAGAAAATTCTTCTTCTCGCCGAAGTTCTGCTCGTATTCCTCCCTCGTTACCTTGAAGGGGTTCATGGAGATGGGCTTCTCCTTGGAATAGGCGATGTACGTGCCCTTGTAGTAGCCGCATATTCCCTCGTAGGAATCACCCGTATCCACCATGACCACATCGGTATTCTGTTCCAGAAGCTGGCGCACGACCGAGTTCATGTGGAAGCTCTTCCCGCTGCCCGAAGGCCCGATGCAGAAGAAGTTGGCATTGTCCGTCATTTTTACCTTTCCTTCCTTGCCGGTGATGTCGATGCAGACGGGCAGCCCCTGACGGTCGGTGTAGTACGTGGTCAGCGGCGTGTCTTCCGACTCTTTCATGTGCTCCTTGAAGAAGAAGCACAGGGCGGCGTCCGAGAGGGTAAGGAAGAGGTCATAGTCGGGATTGAAGGCGTAGGCGTTGCCGGGGAAGCTGTCCGTGAACAGCTCCAGCTGGTTGTAGGCGGTACGGGAGGGCATGATGCCGCATTCGTAGAGCCTGGTCTCCAGATACGAGGTCACGGATGTAACCTTGTCCGGCGGGCAGCTCACGAGGATGTTGAAGTTGCAGTACACCAGCAGGGTGCTGTCCACGGCCAGCCGGTGCAGCACTTCCTCAATGTCGGCCTTGGCTATCCTGTTGCTCGGGTCGGGCATCGAGCCGTGGCGTTTGGCCTTGGCTTGCAGCTGTCTAAGGAGTTTGCGCTGCTGGGGTATCTGCACGGCCTGGTTGTACACCACGCAGTCTGCATGGGGCACGTTTGACAGGAACGAGAGCAGGTCGGTGGCGACGGCATAACCGTTGATGCTCGTCTCCGTGTAAGGCTTCACCAGCGAGGGCAGGTTAATCTCATCGATGTCCACCAGCGGGTAGGAACGGATGATGCGGTCGCCGGTTCTCAGGTATTCGTCCGAGGCCTTGAAGTTGGTCATGGAGAACGGGCCGCTTCGGAAACGGAACGCCATGAAGCGGTGGCAGTATTCGTTGACCTCCTCTTTCGTCAGCAGCCAATGCCGGATGTCCTTCTCCTTCAGGATGTCGGCCACCTTACTGACCTTGGCGTGGAAGTCCTGCCATTTCTTCGGGTCGTACTGCACGAACTGGCCGTGCTGCGCCTCCTGCGTGACAATAAGGTAGGTGCGTATCTCCGTGAACTCCCTTCCCTCGAAGTAACGGAAATAGCTCCTGTTCAGGAACTCCGCGTCTTCCGGCACGTCGTGGTGGTAGGTCTGCTTGCAGAAGATGTCCTGCTTCTGCAGGGCATAGCCCTCGCCGAGCGTCTGCGCCACATTGGAAAGCACGTCCTGGAAGCGTAGGTACTGCTCCGCATCCGTACACAGCTGCTGCACGGGGTTGGTCATCCCGAAGATGACGGACGGATTCCCGCCGGCCGAGAAGAGGACGACATGGCCGTCCGTCTCTTCCAACTGTGCGTAAAGTCCGTCAAATACTCTTTTTCTGGTGTGTGCCATAAGATTACCGGTTTTAGGAGTTCGCTTTCAGTTTTTTGTAAACATAGATTCCTTTCGCACGCCGCTTGTTGTGCAGTCCG
>NZ_FR883103.1:45902-48199 GCF_000435115.1 Bacteroides sp. CAG:633
GCTACCGCCATGACGAGCATGGCGATGAAGCCCGCTATCTTTCCCAAGGCGATGGAGAAGACGATGAAGCCGACAAAGGACACGCCGATGGCTGCCGCCGCCAGCGTGAGGAAGCGGCCGCGGATGCCCATGAACTCCAGCGGTTTCTGCAGCCCCTTGAATACCGGATAGCCTTCCTTGTCCATAGGATTCTGTCAAGCCTGTTATGTAAAGAACAAGGGCAAAGCCTCTGACAATGCGATGAACGCGATACATCCTCCGATGGTCAGCATGATGGTTTTCTTCACGTCTTGGTCTCCGTTCTGCATCTTGAAATAGACGTTGAACGCACCGACAAGGACGATGACGGCGGCGATGGCCTTCATCAGGTTCGACACGGGTTCCTGGTAGGAACTGACTTCCTGGGTGGCCTTGGTGAAACCTGCCGCTCCCTTGCTGCCTGCCATGGCCTCGCTCACCGAAACGGTTATGGCGATGGCGGCCAGTACACTCTTCTGTGCAAAACGGGAACATTTGATGCGGTTTGCCGCACGATGTAATTGTTTTCTTAACTTTTGCATTTTCAAAACATGTTTATGAAGTTCTATCACTAAAGGAACGTCGGGCTTTCTGGTGAAAGTCCCGTGATATTTTTTCTGTAATGAATCATTACCTCGCATTCTCGCAGGTGAAGATAAGCGCACCCAAATCGCAGCTGCCGGTCTCCGCCAGCCTGTTTATCTCGGTGAGGAGGTCTTCCACGAGGATGCCGTCCGTCATGACGGCTTCCCTGTAACCGGGACGGCGGAAAGGCTTTTCACTTTCAGAATGTTGCTCCGGTTCGTTACCGGCAGCTTTCGTATCATCAGACTGTGATGCTTGGTCAGATGCTTCCGTATTTTCTTCCTGAGAAATTTCCTGCTGCTTTTCGGGTTCATCCCGACTGACCTTGACAGCCTTGAAGGTTTGCGCTTCATCCGATATGTCGATGTCCTCTTCCGCATTGTCGTCCTGCTCCGCCGCCTGTGCGGCCCTGGCTTTCTGTATGTCAAGCACGATGAGTGCCGCATAGTAAAGGACAAGGGTGGTGAAAAGGAGGAATACTATTTGTCCGTATTGCATGGTGTGTACATATTATATGGTTGTCATACCCGGTATTCCGTCTTCCGGCAGGGGAAGGAAATGAAGTCCCAGCTTGCCGCCTCTTGATTCCAGCTGTTCCCTGCGTACCAGCGTGTCGCTATAATAAAGGATGTTGCGCTCGTCGCCCACGATATAGCCGGTGCTTTTCAGCCGGGAGCGCAGCCTGACCCGTGCCCTGTTGGACACGACCTTCAGCCGTGTCAGCGGTTCAAGTCCGAAGATGACACGCCGCCTCTCTTTCCGTATGAGTTCGTTCCGCACACGGGACAGCACCTTGCGTGCCTGTTCCCCGGTACGTTTCAGTCCCAGCCTGGCCGCAATGCGGCTGACGCTTGTCTTGGTGATGCCGAGTTCCCTGCCCATTTCAGAGAAGGAATACTCATGGAAGTGGCTGCGGATATATCCGGCACGTTCCATCCACCCGGACTTGGCTATTTTCACGATGCCCAGCCTGCGTGCCATGTTCTTCACCGCCGTCTCGCTCATGCCGAGTATGCCGGCTGTGTAGGCTGTGGTCTCTACCGGATAGAGTTCGGCAAGCAGGGCAAGCCTGTTTTCGTTCCATTTCTCTTTTCCCATGGTTATATCTCTTTCAGGTTCATGAAAAGCGATTTGTTCTCCCGGCGGTAGCGGGCGAGCTGCGGCAGGAACGCGCCGAAAAAGGCACGGACGATGGCGTTCACCAGGTCGGAACGGCAGCGGCCACGGATGTCGCAGTCGTCCAGCGAGTCGGCAAGGTCACGGTCGAGCTTGCATACCAGCCGCTCTTTCTTGTCGTCGTGGGTGCCCGTGTCTTCAAGGAAGGAGAGAAAATCCTCCCAGCACTTTTCAAGGCCGCCGCTCAGGGAAACGGGGGCTGTTGTATGTCCGGCCGTTGTCTCAGCCTTTCCTGTCTCATGTACATCAGATTCTTCCTGACGCTTGTCGGTCAGGGTTATTTCTGGGTCGTTGATGCCTTTGATAAGGTCGTCTATTTCCGGAATGTTTTTTGCCATTGCGTTATGGGTTTGATGGTTACTGATTATTGTTCGTTCTGATTCTCGTTATTGCCGAAAATGTCGGCATAGATTTCTTCAAATACGGATGCCACGATGCCGGCCTGCATGTCGAGGGCGGCCATGGTGCTGAAACGCTCCATGTCGGCACGCTTGGGGATTTTTCCCGTTACCCGTCCG
>NZ_FR883104.1:0-844 GCF_000435115.1 Bacteroides sp. CAG:633
GCTTTACATTATGAACAAGAAACTATTTACTCAAATACGGAACGAATGGCGCAGCAACTTCTTCCTTGCGCTGGAGCTGCTGGTAGTCTTCGTGGTGCTGTGGTACATCGTGGACTGGTGCTGTACGACGGCGCGTGTCTACTTTGCACCGATGGGCTTCGATACGGAGCATTGTTATAACCTGACGATGAACCGGCTGACTCCCAACTCCGCCCTCTATGAAGAAGGCCATACGGCGGAGGACGATATGGATGCCCTGCTGGAGATAGCCGAACGCCTGCGCCACCGTCCCGGCGTGGAGGCGGTAGCCATTTCGCAGAACAGCGTTCCTTATAATAACGGAAGTAACGGCATTGAAACGTTTGTAGACACGGTGTCTGTTTATGCCATGCTCCGTCTGGTGCAGCCCGACTTTATGCGCCTGTTCCGCATTCGTGGGGTAGCTGTGCAGGATGCCGGAGGAAAGACGGTGCAGACTGCAAGTCCTGACTCGTTGGCCGCCGTGTTGGGTCCGGGAACGATGATCCTGTCGCGCAACGTGACAGCGAAGTATGAGGAACTGAACATGTCCGATGCCACACCGTTGCTGGGTCGTCAACTGCCTTTGTGGGAGCAGGACAGCGACTCCCGTCTGCGCGTAGCCGGCATTGCCGAGCCCATGCGCTGGAATCATTTCACGACAGCCGACCAGTGGGGAGGCCCTTTCCTGGCGACGGACTTCCCGCGCGAGGCGATGGTGCAATACGAGAATCCCGCCTACCTGCAACTGAGCTTGCGCGTCACCCCCGAGGCCGACCATGGCTTTGTGGACGAGCTGATGGCCGATGCCGATCGTCTCTATCGT
>NZ_FR883105.1:0-2293 GCF_000435115.1 Bacteroides sp. CAG:633
CAGATTAACGACAAGCAGTATGCCCTGCCCTTTGCCTCCGACTCACGGAAACTGTTTAAGGTAGGCGTGAACTTCAGCAAGGAGATACGGGGGATAGAGGGATGGTTGATAGAAGATTAATATTTCTACACCTTTCCTGCTCGAAACCAATTTCAATGCTTCCAGTCTGTGGAATATTCTTTTTTGGCCGGGTTTCCTGGTTGATCTTGGAACGGGGAAAATGTTCAAGTGGGACAATACCATTGTAAATCTGGAACTGGAACCTGCTGAGAAACAGACGGAAGGAACAGAATGAAAGTGCCTGAAAAATAATTACTATATCCTTTATTTACTTCTTCACCACTGCCCTCACCACGAACCAGGCGTGATGAGCCACGGTGCTCAGCCAGCCGTAATGCTTCGCCATGATGCGGAAACGTTCGTGTAGCGAGGCCTTGTGGTTGCGGGTGGTCATGCCTTCCTCCAGATAATCGATCAGAGTGAGGTGCGTATTGTGTAATACTTTTGACTTTTTCATGATGCGGATGCACCAGTCGAAGTCGGCAGAAAAGCGGTAGCTGAGGTCGTAGGGCTCGGCCAGCGTGCGCTTGGCGAAGAATGCCTGGTGGCACACCAACATCCCATGTCGGAAGCTGCGCCACGTCAGATGTTCGGGCGCTTGAAGACGGCGCATGCGTACAAAGTGTCCTTCGGCATCGACCAGTGCTGTTTCGCCGTAGAGCACATCGGGCAGTTCAGTCAGTTCGCGCAGGGTGTGTACCATTTGTTGCAGGGTGTCGTCCTCGTGGAAACTGTCGCCTGCGTTGAGGAAGCAGACGTAGTCGCCCGTGGCAAGGCGGAGGCCTTTGTTCATGGCGTCGTACAGTCCTTTGTCAGGTTCGCTTACGACGGTGGCGATGCGGTCGCGATAGCGGTTGATGATGGACAGGGTACGGTCCTTCGAGGCGCCGTCCACGATGATGTACTCCACGTGGTGGTAGGTCTGCGCAATGACGCTTTGGATGGTATCTTCGATGGTAGCCTGGGCGTTGTAGCAGACGGTAATGACGCTGAACTTCGGTGTGAGGTGATTATGCATTGCTTCCGGTGACTTTGTTGTAGAGATCGGTGAACTTCTTGGCGATGACCTGTTCCGAGTAGTGTGTCACTACTTTTCGGTAGGCTTGTTCGGACAGGCTGTTGTAGCCCGGGTCGGTCAGGGTCCAGTAGATGCCGTTGGCCAGGTCTTCCGACGATTTGTACTGTGCCACGTAGCCGTTGTGCAGATGGTCTATCATCTCCGGTATGCCGCCTACGTTGAAGCCTACACAGGGGATGCCGCACGCCATGGCTTCCATGATGGTGTTGGGCAGATTGTCCTGCAACGAGGGAGTGACGTAGATGTCGACAGCGTTGTAGATGTTGACCAGCTGATGTTCGTCGTGTACGAAGTCCAGCGGATATACCTTGAAGGGCAACAGATTCTCCAGTTGCTTCGACTGGTTGCCGAAAGCTACGATACCCAGTTCCTTTACCAGTTCGGGATGTTTTCCGGCCAGCAGTTTGCACGACTCAATCAGGTATTGCATGCCTTTGCGCGGGTCGGTGATTTTCACCGAGCCGAACAGTATCAGTTTGATGTCCTGCGGCAGCATGCACCGGCTTCGTGCTTCCTGCTTGCTGCGTGGCTTGAAGAGGTTGGTGTTGATGGCGTTGGGGATGCTGATGATGTTCTGCCCCGTCAGCAGTTCGCTTTTCCGTGCCATGCCTTCGAGCCAGCGACTGCACGTAACGAAGGTGATGCGATGGTTGCGGTAGAGTTCGCGTTTTTTGTGGAACACGCGGTAGGAAATGTCCTTCCGGCTTCCGCCGCCATACAGTTGTGGACAGTGATGGCACTCTTTTTCGTAAAGGTTGCATCCGCTGGCATAATGGCAGATGCCGGTTGCGGGCCACATGTCGTGCATGGTCCACACGATGGGTTTGCCCGAGTCGAATATCTTTTTCAGGTTATTCAGCGAGAGCATTCCCTGGTTGATCCAATGCAGGTGGATGACGTCGGCCTGTTGGAATTCGGGCAGTGAGGTGATGTCCGTACCGGTGTTGGCAATGTCGATGGCGAACAGGTTGTGCTTCTTGAAGCGGTTGGCCTGCCAGATGCGGATGCGTTCCCACACAAATTTCCATACCAGCCGCCAGCTGCGGTCGAGCGACACGACGGTGATCTGTTCGGTCTGCTTGTCGCGCACCAGCATTTTGGCCTTGATGCCGTTGTTCTTCAGGGCTTCCATCAGCCGGCTACAGGCTATGGCGG
>NZ_FR883105.1:2321-5765 GCF_000435115.1 Bacteroides sp. CAG:633
CTATGGCGGCACCACCGATACGTTCGGATGTATTGATCAATAGTACTCTCATCTTTTTGAATGGTCAATTGAAAAATAGAGAATAGACAATGAAATGCCCGTTATTTGCTGCAAAAGTAGTGGTTTTCGGCGAGAAACGGTGCAAAGTCACACATATTATTTGTACTTTTGCCCGTGTTATGACAAAGAACTAAATATATATTCTATATGAAAAAGGTTGTATTTGTAGGATTGGGTTACATTGGCCTGCCCACCGCGGCTGTAGCAGCCCATCATGGTTATCAGGTGGTAGGAGTGGACGTCAATCCCTCGGTAGTGGAAACCGTCAATCAGGGAAAAGTACATATCGTGGAGCCCGATCTGGATCGGGTGGTGCGCGAGGCCGTGCAGAGCGGAAACCTGCGTGCTGTCGCCAAGCCCGAAGAGGCCGACGCCTTTTTCATCGTGGTGCCGACGCCCTTCAAGCAGAACCACCGTGCGGACATCACGTACGTAGAGGCTGCTACCCGTTCGGTCATTCCCTGTCTGAAGCCCGGCAACCTGTTTGTCATCGAATCGACTTCGCCTGTGTTCACCACCGAGCGTATGGCCGAACTCATCTTCAGCCAGCGTCCCGAACTGAAGGGACAGATCTTCATCGCCTACTGTCCCGAGCGTGTGTTGCCCGGCAATACCCTTTACGAACTGGTGCACAACGACCGTGTAATAGGTGGCATCGATGAGGCTTCGACCGACAAGGCCATCGAGTTCTACTCCGCCTTCGTGCAGGGTAAGCTGCACCGTACCAATGCCCGTACGGCCGAGATGTGCAAGCTGACGGAGAATTCCAGCCGCGACGCACAGATTGCCTTTGCCAACGAGCTGTCCATGATTTGCGACCGTGCCGGTATCAACGTGTGGGAGCTCATCGAACTGGCCAACAAACACCCGCGTGTCAACATCCTGCAACCCGGTTGCGGCGTGGGCGGACACTGCATCGCCGTAGACCCGTGGTTCATTGTTTCCGACTATCCCGAGCAGGCACAGCTCATCAAGCGCGCCCGCGAGACCAACGACTATAAAGCCGACTGGTGTGCCAACAAGGTGATGGAAGCCTGCCGCAAATTTGTTGAGGAGCAGGGACGCGAGCCGGTAGTGGCTTGCATGGGACTGGCTTTCAAGCCCAATATCGACGACCTGCGCGAGTCGCCTGCCAAGTACATCGCTTCGCGCATCGTTTCGGAGAGCCGTGCCGACGTGCTGATTGTAGAGCCCAACATCGCGGCTCACTCCAGCTTCCACCTGACCCATTACGAAGAAGCCTACCGACGGGCCGACATCGTGGTGTGGCTGGTACGCCATACGCCTTTCCTCAGCATACCCAAGGATAGCTCCAAGATAGAACTGGACTTCTGCGGGGTAAGAAAATGAAATAAAACAGACTGACCCATGAAAAAGATACTGCTTGTTTTCGGTACCCGCCCCGAAGCCATCAAGATGGCACCGTTGGTGAAAGCCCTGCAAGGCGACCGTGAGGCTTTTGAAACCCGTGTTTGCGTCACTGCCCAACACCGCCAGATGCTGGATCAGGTGCTCGAAGTGTTCGACATCGTGCCCGAGTACGATCTGAACATCATGGCACCCAATCAGGACCTGTACGACATCACTTCGCGCGTACTGCTGGGCTTGCGCGACGTGCTGAAGGACTTCCGTCCCGACGTGGTGCTGGTTCACGGCGACACTACGACTTCTATGGCCGCTTCGCTGGCTGCCTTCTACATGCAGATACCCGTAG
The DNA here is from genome assembly GCF_000435115.1 of Bacteroides sp. CAG:633. Classification (NCBI taxonomy): domain Bacteria; kingdom Pseudomonadati; phylum Bacteroidota; class Bacteroidia; order Bacteroidales; family Bacteroidaceae; genus Bacteroides; species Bacteroides sp. CAG:633. Next base: position 4,096 of record NZ_FR883105.1, read on the forward strand.
GACACGTGGAAGCAGGGCTGCGCACGTACAACATGCTGTCGCCCTGGCCCGAGGAGATGAACCGTCAGGTGACCGACCGCATCACTTCGCTCTACTTTGCTCCTACCGATCAGTCGCGGCAGAACCTGCTGCGCGAGGGCGTGGCCGACGGAAAGATATTCGTTACCGGAAACACAGTCATCGACGCCCTGCTGATGGCGGTGGACATCATCGACCACAAGCCGGGCATGAAGGAAAAGGTGCATGCCGAACTCCTGTCCAAGGGTTACGAGGTGGGCTGTCGTCCCTACATCCTTGTCACCGGACACCGTCGCGAGAACTTCGGCGAAGGCTTTCAGCACATCTGCCGTGCCATCCGTGAGATTGCCGGCCGTCATCCGGAGATGGACATTGTCTATCCCGTCCATCTGAATCCCAACGTGCAGAAGCCCGTCTATGAGCTGCTGTCGGGCCTGGACAACGTGCGCCTGATTGCCCCGCTGGACTATCTGCCTTTTGTTTACGCCATGCGTCATTCTACCCTGCTGCTGACCGACAGTGGCGGTGTGCAGGAGGAGGCTCCTTCGTTGGGCAAGCCGGTACTGGTGATGCGCGACACCACCGAGCGTCCCGAAGCCGTGGAGGCGGGAACGGTGAAGCTGGTGGGTACGGATGCCGATGCCATCGTGGCCAACGTGTCCGAACTGCTGACGGATGCGGATATGTATCGCCGCATGTCCGAGACTCACAATCCTTACGGCGACGGCCATGCCTGCGAACGGATTGTAAAGGCGCTGACCGAGGCCGTACGCTGAGGCTTCCGGTCGGCTTTGGGCTGGGACGGCTGTGACCGCCAGCCTGTTTTCTGATGCTATTTCCCTAGTGATATGGTTGCTGCACGTCCGCTGCACTGTCTGTGCACGCCCGTTGCAGAGCCACTGCACGCCCGTTGCAGCGTTACTGCACGCCCGTTGCAGTGTCACTGCACGCTTGTTTGCAGCGTCACTGCACACCTGTTTGCAGCGCGACTGCAACCTGTGTGCAGCACGAACGGCACCTGCTTTCGGGCCGACAGACGTCAGCGACGGAGGAAATCGGCGAAGGCTTTCAGGTAGCGTTCGCTGACGGTGTCGATGTTGATTTGCTCGCGGATGATGCGTTCCGACTCCTGTCCCATGCGGCGGCACTCCTGGGGCGAGGCCAGCAGTTGGAGGATTTTTTCGGTCAGACTGTCGGCATCGCCGTCGCGGAAGAAGAGACCGTTCCGTCCGTCGGTCACCAAGTCGCGCTCGGTACTGTCGCACACGGAGCAGACCACGGGCAGGGCGTAGGTCATGGCGTCGTTGATGGACAGTCCGCCCATGCCGGCCAGCACGTAGACGGTTGCCTCGTTCATGTAAGCTCCCAGTTCCTTCGGGTCGTAAACGGCGCCGATGAAGCGCACGCAGCCACGCCCGTCAACCCCGTTCTCTTCCTTGCTGCGGAGGGGCAAGCCTAAGGAGGCGGCTTGGTTCTTCAGGTTGTCCAATTCGGGACCGTTGCCTACAATGACCAGTTCGGCGTCGGGATATTGGGTCAGCGTCCGGGCGAAGGCTTCGATGAGCAGGTCCACCCGTTTCCATTTTACCAACCGCCCGATGTGGAGCAGTCGCCTTTCCGACGGTGGCAACAGGGCGGGAGCAGCCAGTACG
>NZ_FR883105.1:5782-11346 GCF_000435115.1 Bacteroides sp. CAG:633
GCCAGTACGGCAGCCTTCTCGCGCCACAGGGCTTCGGTGTCTGTCGAGTTATAGGTGACGTGAATCTGTTCGCGCTTCACGCCGTACGAAGGCAGGATGTCGTAGGCCGCCGTGGAGTAGTTGAGGGTACCTGCGACGCGGGCATAGCAGTACTTGCGGATGCGGGCCGTCAGCCACTGGCGCAGGTAGAAGGCTTTGCCCGTGCTGAGCAGGCGCATGCCTTCGTCGTACATGGGGTGTTGGCGGAAGTAATCGCGTATCTGTCCGTAGGGCGGTGTCTGGAAGGGAATCTCGCGAATCACCAACCGGGCGCCACAACGCTTCAGGGCACGGCGCAGCGACGGCTGAAAGAAGACCTGCAGAAAGTAGGGCCAGCCCAGCACAACGATGTCGGGGCGTTCGTCGGCAATGATGCTGGGCAGGGCAGGGAATCCGCTTTTGCCGTAATACATCTTCTTTTCCTGTGTATTGAGGTGGCGGTAAGCACCCTCTTCCACCATCTTGACGCCTTTGCCGATGGTGGCATTTCCTTTCCGGGGGCTGACGACGGTGATGTCGGCTCCTTTGGCCTGGAGTTTCTCCAGCATGGCGTTCAGGTAGTGGGGCATTCCGCCGAAGGTGAATAATACTTTCATAATGGTTAATGATAAATGGTTAATGGTGAATGGTGAAGGGTTCAGGTATAGCTTTTCAGAATGGGGACCAGACGTTGCAGGCTGTGCTGTGCGGCGTAGGCAGCCAGTCCTTCGGGGCGGGGCACACCGTCGCGGCAGAGGCGGACGATGGCTTCGCGGCAAGCCTGGGTATCGTCTTCGGCAATGGCAATGCCTGTGCCGTAGTGCTCTACCCGCCGCCCCATGCACTGTCCGCTGCTTACCACGATGGGACGGCCGAAAGCGGCTGCCTTGGTCAGCAGGTTGCTGCTGCCGCTGAAGTGACGGTAAGCGGCAAAGACTACGTCGCTGGCAGCTATCAGGGCGTTGAAGCAGGCTTCGTCGGGAATGCGCTCCAAGGCAAACAGGCAGTTGGCGTGGGCGGCTTCGAAGGCCTTGACCCGGCGGGTCTGCTCTTCGGTCAGCCACGACTTTCCTGCCATCAGGAAGAAGTATTCGTCCGCGGGCAGGGTGGGAATGACGCTCAGTAGCAGGTCGATGCCCTTGCGGGTGCCGATGGAGCCTGTCAGCGAAACGATTTTCCGTCCGGCGGCCCGTTCGCGTAGCGTATGCAGCAGGGGATAACTCTCGTCGGGTTGTGACAGGTCGGCAAAGTCTGGCAGGCAGTCGATGCGGGGCTGGAATCTCTTCAAACTGTCTGTGGAGAACTCGTTCAGCACACCTATTCCCCGGCAATGACGGCTGCGCAGGTAGGGACGGACGTCGGGCTGTCCCGGACGGTAGGCAGGCAGCATGGACTGTACTAGCAGCCCGCTCCACGGATAGGGCATCAGGCGGTCGAACAGGGCGAGAGGCCCCAGCGTGGGCAGCAGGTCGTCCAGGCAGGGAAAGTAAACCAGGTCGGGATGGAAATCGCCGATTTGTCTGCTTATGGCGGATAGGTTTTGCAGACGGATGCAGGCGTTGTGCAGTACCGTCAGTTTCTTGCGGATGGGTTGGCCGACGGGCAGCGGACGTAGCGGACGGGTGTCGATGGGCACGAAGGTGGCTGCTTGTTCGGTACCCGATGCCCGTGGGGCGCACAGCAGGACATCGTGTCCCAGACTGGCCCAGGCAAGGGTAAATTCTTTATAGTAAGTCTCGCGGTGACCGGAGACGGAGCAATCGATGACGACTATCTTCATTTCTTCTTTCTGTTCGTTTCGGTGTTGGGGTTGATGGGGTGTTTGTCTGCTGGTGGTTCTCGTCAGGCCTGTCCGGATTTGTCCGAGGCAGAGGCTTGCGGTGCGGTCTGCAGAGCTGCTTCATAGACGGCCTTTAGCTTCTGTCCAGCCAGGCCGAAGTCGAAGCGTTCGGCAATGGAACGGCGGATGGCAGTCTGGTCGAAGGTCTCGTAGCGGTCGTACAGCAGTTTCATCTTCTCGGCCAGCAGTCCGACGTCGCCGGGCGGTATCAGGTAACCGCTTTCGGGCGTAATGATGTCCTCCGGACCACCACAGACGGTGCCGATGGCAGGCATTCCGGTGGCCATGGCCTCGATGAACACGATACCGAAGGTCTCGGCGTGCGAAGCCAGTACAAAGGCATCGCAGCGGGCCAACAAGCGGGCCACTTCTTCGCGGGGCAACCGCCCTGTCAGGGTGACTTGCCGCTCCAGGTGCAGTTGTTGAATCAGGGCTTGCTGATGAGGCTGTTCCTCGCCGTCGCCGGCAATAACGAGCGACACGTGCGGCATCTGGCCAAAGCTGCGGTGGAAGGCTTCAATCAGTTCGGCAAATCCTTTCCGCGGATTCAGGTTGCCCACGCTGACAAAGGTAAAGCTGCGTTCCTTGTCCGTATGGCGGTCGCCGGGGCGGAAGGTGGAGATGTCTACAAAGTTGGGAATCACGGTGGCCTGGTCGGGGCGGACCAGGTAAGGCGTCAGGTTCTTCCGGAGCAATGAACCTACACAGATCACCTTGCGAGCCTGGCTGTAGGCAGTGCGCAACGTGGCGGCCTGGGTAGGCGTCACGTGCCCGTGGTTGATGGACGAAGCGTGCTCGGTGACCACGTAGGGAATGCCGTAGCGGCGGTAGGCCAGACGGGCGGCATAGCCGGCCCAGGTGCCGAAGTGGGCATGTATCAGGTCGGGCTTTCCGTAGTGGCGGATGTAGTTGCGCACGGCCAGCAGGGTCAGGTTGGCCCATATCAGTCCTCCGATGCGGGTAGACAGTTTGGGATTCCAGGCATGAAGGCGCAGGGTGACGAACGTGCCGTTGTCTTCACGGGTAATCTGGAAGTGGTTTTCGTGGCAGAACCGCTTCCAGGTGAAGTCCTTGCGCAGCCGCTGTTCGGTATAGACCAGCCCGACGCGGCATCCGGCACGGGCTATCTGCATGGCCTGTTCGTGAAACATGTATCCGCGATGGGCGGGAGCTCCCGGCTCGGGATAGTACATGGGAAGAATCAGTATGTGCATGAGCTTGGGTTTTGAGGTGAAAGACGGAGGTTGTCGATGGCTTGCGCCAGTGCGTCGGAAGTGCCGCTTATCACTTTCCGGCAGAACATCTTGCCCGATTGCGTCAGCTTCGGCAGGTCGTCGGCGGTCAGTGCCTTGATGGCTTTGCCGTATTCGATGTAGTGCAACGGGGTCAGACCCGACAGGCCGGGATAGTCTCCCCGGTGCAGCAGGGCGTGTGCCCCGAACGGGGAGTTGAAGACGAGGGTCTGGATGCACAGTTCGCTGGGCACGAAGCTGGTGCGGAAGTAGCGTACTAATTGTTTTTCGGTGCAGAGCCGTTCATATACGTAGCGTGCGCAGGGCAGGGTCAGTGCCCAATAGTCGGAACCGAAATAGACTTCCGCTTTCTTTCCTTTTATATAGGTATAGGGCGGTTTGCGGATGGGGAGCAGCTTCATCAGGTGGCGCGAGGCGACGATGAACTTGTTTTTCCACCACTGGCTCTTCCACTCCAGGTCGCGGAAGAAGTGGTAGCAGACTATTTTGTTCCGCTGATAGGCAACGTGGCATTGCGACAGGTTCATGCCCATGATGAATTCCGTGTCGGCATGTTCGTCGAAGTAGCGGTGAATCTCCGCATTGCTCCACAGCGGATAGTCCTGTCCGCTCAGGCATACCACGCGGCCGTAGTCCACTCCACTGCGGATGACGGCGGCCAGCAGTTCCTTCTGGTATTCCACCTGTTCCCAGCCACCCCAGCTCACCCAGTGCGAGGGGACGAAGGTGACCTTTCCTTCTAACAGTTGTCGGAAGGGGCGGTCGTCGGCTTTGCGGTCGATGTGGACGTAGAAGTCGGCATTGTCGTCCAGTGCGGCTATTAAGCGTGCCAGGTGGGTCGCGTCTTTGTAGGCGGAAAGAATATAGGCTATGCGGCTCATACGATCTTTTTCTTTAAGAGGAATTGAATGCTTTCCTTGAAGATGACGGACTTCAACCGCCACAGAATCAGGGCATACAGTGCAGCTACGGTGACTATCTTCGTCCCCATGGACAGGTAGAGGTTTTCGATGTTGCGAGTCAGGTAGTGCGTACCGATGGTAAGCAGGGCCGAAAGACCCAGATAGGGCGCGATATCTTTCAGCATGTCTTTCAGCATAAGGCCGATTTCGAGGTGGACGAAGCGGAACCATACGAAGAGCCAGCCGATGTTGATGGCCACAAAGGCACGCAGCATCCATTGCATGCCAAAGGGGTACAGGGCGCAGGCGGTGACCAGTTGCAGCAGGCAGATGCCGATGGTGTTCCACATGTATACGGACGAATGTCCTCGGCTGATGACCAAGTTGGAGAACAGGCTGCTGATGGGAATGAACGCCCCCCAGATGCAGAGCAGTTGCAGGATGTAGGCACTGGACAGCCACTTCTCGGTGATGGTGATGACAATCAGTTCACGGGCTATCAGGCTGAGTCCGAACATGGCGGGGAAAGAGATGAATGCCGTAAAGCGCAGCAACTTGCGGAACACGGCCAGTTGACGTTCGCGGTCGTCGGAGATGCTGGTAAAGACGGGCTGTGCAATGCCGTTTATCATGTTGGTGATGAGCGTATGACCCATGCCGTTCCATTTGTTGGCTTGCGTAAAGTCGCCGACTTCGTGGGCAGAGTAGAACTTACCCAGTATCATCGAGAACAGGTTGTTGTTGACGATGTTGACGATGTTGGTCACAATCAGCTTGCTGCTGAAACCTATCATGCTGCGGATGGGGCGCAGGTCGATGCTCAGGCTGGGACGCCAGCGGGCAAAGTAGAAGTTGAGCAGTGTGACCACGCTGACGAATGACAGCGACTGAACAGCCAGACCCCAATAGGCGAATCCGTTGGCAGCCAGCGTAATGCCCACAACGCCCGACACGCACAGGGCGGAAATGGAGATGATGGTGGTTTCCTTAATCTTGAGATGCTTGAACAGATAAGCCCGTGGCGCAATGCTCAGGCTGGAAATGACAAACCCCAGAAACAACAGGCGCGACAGGGGAACAAGCTCGGGAATCCGGTAGAAATCAGCAATCAGCGGCGCGGCAAAGAACAGAATGAGGTAGAACGTAATGCTGCACAGCGTACTGAACCAGAAGACTGCATTGTAGTCGCGGTGATCGGCCTGCTTCTTGTTGGTCAGTGCCGAGATAAATCCTCCTTCCTGCAAGGCAGAGGCAACGGCCGAAAAGACCGTAAGCAGTCCCACCATACCGTAGTCGGAACGGTCGAGCAGGCGTGCCAGAAAGATTCCGAAGACAAGGTTCAGCAGCTGTTGTATGCCATTACTGAATCCTCCCCAGAACAGGCCGCGGGCGGTTTTCTCTTTCAATGAAGATTCTTTCATTTTGTTTTCTGCAGGTGTATTTCTCTCTTATTTACTTGTATGTCAAAAGCTTAATAGGCTCGTTGCTCTTAAATTGCTCTTAAATTGCTCTTAAATTGCTCTTAAATTGCTCTTAAATTGTTCACTCTTT
>NZ_FR883105.1:11372-19457 GCF_000435115.1 Bacteroides sp. CAG:633
TCACTCTTTCAAGTACCATTCGGAATGTATGCCTCTTGAACGATTCACAATCTTGTCTTGTTTCCTTAGCTTGGTTAGCAGATTGCCAATCTTGGAGCGTTTCTGATCTTCATTGAGTATATCAGGCAACTTCTTCCACAATAGTTTGGTTATTTCCTGTTTGCTCAAGGAATGATGTTCGGCTAGTGCTTTTAATATGAGGTCGCAATAGTAACTGTCTTCAAATCCCTTATTGTTGGAATAATCGGTTTTTTGGTTCAACTGTTGTGCCACATGTTTGGCAATGAGCAGATTCGGCTTTCTTCCTTCGATTAACCGTTTTTTGCGTAGCCAGGCTATTTCCTTGTCACTTACCGGATGTCCCAGTTGAACCCTGTTCAATGCTTCCACTTCCATCAGCGTCAGGTTTTTGTGGTTGGCCAGTATGTTGGCATATTCCATATTGATAATTTTTCCGATGATGGTCACCTGCACGTGGTTGTTTTGCAGATTATAGTCGGGTAAAGGGAATAATCGCTGGCGCTGGAAGTTGAACATTTTCCGAATGCCGCTGCCGATTGTATCGACCATTCGCAAATCTACCATGGCTCTTGCCAGAAAGGCATTGCGGTAAACTTCTTCGGGAGCATCATTTTCGAGCACATTGCTGATGCTTTGCGGGATGAAGCTGCCTTTATTGGAAAAGACCAGTTTGTCTTCGTATTCTACCACATTGATTTGCCCTCCCAACGTATAATCCTGATGTGCAATGGCATTATTGAGCGCTTCACGTATGACATAGGGTTCGTACGTATCGACTTCCTCGGGAAACAACGTTCGAAACTCCGGATTGATGTACCTGTATTTCAGATTCCTTATTTTCTTGAAAATTGCTTCGGCATTCAGGATAAAGGGACATCCCCTTATTTCGTAGTCACGCTCATTCCCCTGCGAATCTTTCAGGATCCAGCGTATCTGTGCGACGGCAGGCGAAAGAAGGGCACCACTTTCTTCCTTGCCTAACAGAACAATGGCGGCATGGGTAATCTTTCCCTTGACAGTTATTTTGGCTTTGTTCAGGAAAGTCATGTCGTCCCAGCTTTCTGCTTCCTGCGCCTTTTCCTTGTGCTTGGAGGCATACAGTTCTCTGGCTTTCCGTATGGCCAGCGGATCGAGGTCATCGATGGTGGCATTATCTACGATTTGGGCACTCCAGTCGGGACGGGGGATTCGCCGTTGGAGCAAATCATGATACAGAGGTTGGGGCATGACGGATGTGCAGCTTTCAATCCTCCGATATGGTTTTCCGTCGAATAAATAGGGTTTTCGGCCAAGTTGGTCTATAAAATGGATTACGATGACCTGGCGCGAAGAGGAAGGCAACGAGACGTATTGTATGTGAGGAGTATAGGCAGGCTCAAATTTCCGGATGGCTGTTGCAATATCCCGTCGGGTACTGTCCGTCACTTCTTGTCCGCGTATAATGCCCTTGTCTGTCACACCAAACAGAAGATATCCTCCACCCTCTGAGTTCAGAAAGGCACATCCTGTCTCCATTCCCCGAGTCAGCTGTCCGGTTGTTTCTTTAAATTCCAGCGAGTCGGACTCTTCGGCAGATATCAGTTGTTGTATGTCTTCAATCGTAAAGGGCATGATGGATGAATGAAGAATTAAGAATGAAGAACGGGAGAATGATGGTTGTCCGCAGGCAATTCTTCATTCTTCGTTCTTCATTCTTCATCGTTGATGGTTTATTTCACTTCACTTCCCGGCTTCACCTCGCGCAGTACGGAAGTGACGGCCAGCGAACCGTCGTAGTCTTCGGCAGAGAGGATCATGCCCTGGCTGACGAGGCCGTTCTTGAACTGGCGCGGAGCCAGGTTGGCGATGAACAATACTTGCTTGCCTACCAGCTCTTCGGGTTTGTAGTGCTGGGCGATGCCGCTTACGATGGTGCGGTTCTCCAGACCGTCGGCAATCTTGAACTGGAGCAGCTTCTTCATCTTGGGTACGGCCGAGCATTCGAGTACGGTACCTACACGGATATCGAGCTTCTCGAACTCTTCGAACGAGATGACGGGTTTCACAGGGTTAGCCTTGTAGTTGGCTGCTTCGTTGGCCTTCTTGGTAGCCAGCAGCTTGTCTACCTGTGCCTGGATGGCTTCGTCGTCAATCTTCTCGAACAGCAGTTCGGGTGTGCCCAGCTGATGTCCGGCAGGCAGCAGGTCGGTGCGTCCCAGGTTGGCCCAGTCGAAGCTTTCCATGTTCAGCATATGGCGCAGGCGTTCGCTGCTGAAGGGCAGGAAGGGTTCGAAGGCAATGGCCAGGTTGGCTGTCAGTTGCAGGGCGATGTGCAGGATGGTCTGTACGCGGTTCATATCGGTCTTTGCCAGCTTCCACGGTTCGGTGTCGGCCAGGTACTTGTTACCGATGCGGGCCAGGTTCATGGCTTCCTTCTGTGCATCGCGGAACTTGAATACGTCGAGCAGCTTCTCTACTTCGGTCTTCACGTCGGCAAACTCCTTCAGTGTTTCGCGGTCGTAGTCGGTCAGTTCGCCACAGGCGGGCACTATGCCGTCGAAGTATTTTTTGGTAAGCTGCAGGGCACGGTTTACGAAGTTACCATAGACGGCTACCAGTTCGTTGTTGTTGCGTGCCTGGAAGTCTTTCCAGGTGAAGTCGTTGTCCTTCGTCTCGGGAGCGTTGGCGGTGAGCACGTAGCGCAGCACGTCCTGTTTGCCGGGGAAGTCCTGCAGATATTCGTGCAACCAAACGGCCCAGTTACGCGAAGTGGATATCTTGTCGCCTTCGAGATTGAGGAATTCGTTCGAGGGCACATTGTCAGGCAGAATGTATGAGCCTTCGGCCTTCAGCATGGCAGGGAAGACAATGCAGTGGAATACGATGTTGTCCTTGCCGATGAAGTGGACGAGGCGTGTTTCGGGGTCTTTCCACCACTTCTCCCACGAGTCGGGCAGCAGTTCCTTGGTGTTGCTGATGTAGCCGATGGGGGCGTCGAACCATACGTAGAGCACTTTTCCCTCGGCACCTTCTACGGGCACGGGGATACCCCAGTCGAGGTCGCGGCTCACGGCACGCGGCTGCAATCCCATGTCGAGCCACGACTTGCACTGGCCATAGACGTTGGGACGCCATTCCTTGTGGTCTTCCAGAATCCACTTGCGCAGCCATCCTTCGTGCTTGTCCAGCGGGAGGTACCAGTGCTTGGTCTCCTTCATGACGGGCTGGCTGCCGCTGATGGCGCTCTTGGGGTTGATGAGCTCGGTGGGGCTCAGCGTGGAGCCGCACTTCTCGCACTGGTCGCCATAGGCACCCTGGGCGTGGCAGCGGGGGCATTCGCCGGTGATGTAGCGGTCGGCCAGGAAGGTTTTGGCTTCTTCGTCGTAGTATTGCATGGAGGTCTTTTCGATGAATTCTCCCTTGTCGTAGAGTTTGCGGAAGAAGTCGGAAGCCGTCTTGTGATGTATTTCGGAAGTGGTACGGCCGTAAACGTCGAACGAGATGCCGAACTCTTTGAACGAGTCGCGTATCAGTGTGTGATAGCGATCGACGATGTCCTGCGGCGTGCAGCCTTCCTTCTTGGCGCGGATGGTGATGGGCACTCCGTGCTCGTCGCTTCCGCCGATAAAGATGACGTCTTCCTTCTTGAGTCGCAGGTAGCGGACGTAGATGTCGGCCGGTACATAGACGCCGGCCAGGTGTCCGATATGAACAGGTCCGTTGGCATAGGGCAGTGCCGATGTCACGGTGGTACGTTTGAATTTCTTTTCCATATCTGTATGTATCTCTTTTGTTATGAACGCTTTTGGAAATAAATATGTGCAAAGATAGCGGTTTTCTGCCAATTTGGTATATACTTCCAGAATCTTTCCAGATTTAGCCCTCATCTTTGCAGCAAACAAATGAGTATGATTAACTAAAAAAGAAAGGAAATGATTATGAAACTGAAGATGTTTTTTATGTTGCTGGCAGCTGGCCTGTTGAGTCTGAACCTGCAAAGTTGTGACGACGATGATGACAAAGGTATTGCCGTATCGGCCGAATTGCAAAATGCCTTTGCCGAGAAATATCCTAATACACAGGTGGTGAAGTGGGAGACGGAAGGTGCCCATTACGTAGCCGAATTCTATAATGACCGGTACGAGGCCGATGCCTGGTTTACTCCCGACGGCATCTGGCAGATGACCGAGACCGACCTGCCTTACGATGCACTGCCTGCAGCGGTGAGAAGCGCTTTCCAAAGCAGCCAGTACGCCCAGTGGAAGGTAGAAGACGTGGACATGGTAGAACGCAGAGCGATGGAGACAGTCTACGTGATTGAAGTAGAGTCGGGCAATCAGGAAATGGATCTGCACTACAACGTTGACGGTATTCTCGTAAAGGAAGTGCCCGATACGGACGGTGGCTCCGGCAGCTACTTGCCTTCCGACCTGACAGATGCCATGCGTACCTTTATCGAAAAGAACTATCCCGGTGCCAGCATTGTAGAGACTGACTACGAGGCCAACTGGGTAGAGGTAGACATCATTCACGACCGCATGGCGAAAGAAGTACGCTTCACTACTGCCGGTGAGTGGGTTTCCACTTCGTGGGACATACGTTTGACCGATGTTCCGCAGGTTGTAAAAGACGCAGCCCTGGCCGCCCATGCCGGTTTCGTGATGGACGATGCCGACTACGTGCAGACTCCTGCCGGCGATTACTACCTGATCGAACTGGAGAAAGGCGAACAGGATGTATATGTAAAGGTGCAGGCAGACGGGACGGTGCTGCAATAACGGTTGTATTTTCTTGACTGTTTTCCAGATACAGAGGGGCACAGAGTACGAAACGGGTGTTCAACGATCGGCGTACTTCTGTGCTCCTTTTCTTTTTCAGTCCTTTGGTGTGCCTGGATAAGGTCTGTCTTTGTCATGCCCCTCATTACTCCTTTTCCCCTCTCTTCCCTACCTTTCTATCGTCTTTCTCCTTACTTTCGTTTCATCTCGCGTGCCGGGATGTACATCTCGGCAGTCGGGATACACATTTCAGCGCGCGGGATGTACGTCTCGCGCCGCGAGATGTAAGCTGTCTAAAGGATGGGAGCATTCTTCCTGCTACATAGCTGTATGCTTCTACCATATCCAGTTATTCCTTTCCCTTATGTTTGATGTGCTTTATGCGGATTTTCCGTACCTGCTTCTATTGTTCCTTTGCATAAAAAGAGTATATTTGTGCAACATAAACGTATTAATCGAGTAGCTATGATTACAACCCAATTATTGCATCCTGCCAGCATCGTCGTGGTAGGGGCTTCGAATAATGTACACAAGCCGGGAGGGGCTATACTGAGAAACTTGATCAGCGGCGGATATGCCGGTGAGTTGCGTGCCGTCAATCCGAAAGAAGCGGAAGTGCAGGGCGTCAAGGCTTATGCCGACGTGAAGGATCTTCCCGAAACCGATCTCGCTATACTTGCCATTCCGGCTCCGATGTGTCCCGATGTAGTAGATGTGCTGGCTGCCGAGAAGCAGGTCAGGGCATTCATCATTCTGTCGGCGGGCTTCGGTGAGGAGACGCACGAAGGAGCCTTGCTCGAAGACCGCATACTGGCTACGGTGAACCAATACGGTGCCTCCCTTATTGGCCCCAATTGTATCGGCTACATGAACGCATGGCATCACAGTGTCTTCAGCCAGCCCATTCCGCAGCTGCATCCACAGGGTGTGGACCTCATCTCCAGTTCGGGCGCCACGGCTGTCTTCATTCTGGAAAGTGCCGTGACTAAAGGCTTGCAATTTAATTCCGTATGGTCGGTGGGTAATGCCAAGCAGATTGGAGTGGAAGACGTGTTGCAATACATGGACGAGCATTTCGACCCCGACCGTGACTCACACATCAAGCTGCTCTATATCGAAAGCATAGGCGACCCCGACCGTCTGCTTTTCCACGCCTCTTCGCTCATCAAGAAGGGTTGCAAGATAGCTGCCATCAAGGCCGGGAGCAGCGAGAGCGGAAGCCGTGCGGCCAGTTCGCATACGGGGGCCATTGCCAGCAGCGATTCGGCTGTCGAAGCCCTTTTCCGCAAGGCAGGCATCGTGCGCTGCTATTCGCGCGAGGAGCTGACCACCGTAGGCTGTATCTTTACCCTGCCCGAACTCCGTGGAAAGAACTTTGCCATCATCACCCATGCCGGAGGTCCGGGCGTGATGCTGACCGATGCCCTGAGCAAAGGCGGACTGAACGTACCGAAGCTCGAAGGTCCCCTGGCCGAGGAACTGAAAGCGCAACTCTATCCCGGTGCGGCGGTGGGTAACCCCATCGACATCCTGGCTACCGGTACGCCCCAGCATCTGAAACTGTGTTTGGACTATTGCGAAAACAAGTTCGACAACATCGACGCCGTAATGGCCATCTTCGGTACGCCGGGTCTGGTGACGATGTTCGAGATGTACGACGTGCTGCACGAAGCCATGCAGACCTGCCGTAAACCGATTTTTCCCATTCTGCCTTCCATCAATACGGCTGGAGCCGAGGTGGCCGACTTCCTGAAGAAAGGCCACGTGAACTTTGCCGACGAGGTGACACTGGGTACTGCCCTGACCCGCATCATGAATGCTCCGCGTCCAGCCGCCAACGAAATCGAATTGTTTGGCGTCGACGTGCCCCGCATCCGCCGTATCATCGACTCCATCGATACCGACGGCTACATTGCCCCCAATCAGGTACAGGCCTTGCTCCATTCGGCAGGCATACCGTTGGTCGACGAGTTTGTGTCGCCCAAGAAAGAAGAAGTACTGGCTTTTGCCCGCCGTGCAGGGTTTCCTGTTGTGGCGAAGGTGGTAGGCCCTGTTCATAAGTCCGATGTAGGTGGCGTGGTGCTCAACATCAAGACTGAGCAGCACCTGGCGCTGGAGTTCGACCGTATGATGCAGCTGCCCGAAGTGACCGCCGTTATGGTGCAGCCCATGCTGAAGGGTACGGAACTGTTCATCGGTGCCAAGTACGAGGAGAAGTTTGGCCACGTCGTGCTGTGCGGCTTGGGAGGCATCTTTGTCGAAGTGCTGAAAGACGTGTCGTCGGGTCTCGCTCCGTTGTCCTACGAAGAAGCTTACTCCATGATCCACTCCCTCCGTGCTTATAAGATAATCAAGGGTACACGTGGCCAGAAGGGCGTCAACGAAGACAAGTTTGCCGAAATTATTGTCCGCCTCTCCACCCTCCTTCGCTTTGCTACGGAGATCAAAGAAATGGACATCAATCCTTTGCTGGCCACCGAAAAGAATGTGATTGCGGTGGATGCGCGCATCCGTATCGAGAAGTAGTCGTCGCAGGCAATCATTTTTTCTCCAGTTAGGAAAAAATTATTCCCCAGTTGGCCGGAAGATGGAGGCTAACTGGGGAATTATGTTATTATTGTAGTGTACTGAAGCGATAAAGATAATACATGTACAAAAAGTGTGTATATTATGATTATCGGTTTACTGTTTGAGTAGTCCTAATCTGATAATAGTTCTTTATACACAGCTCCACTTACTTTTATCAATAATCCAGCTAAATTGAACTTGCCTGGTTCGCGAGCCAAGCAAGTGTTGTTAATACGTTGTCGGGAATCAAAGCTGTTTCACCTCGCCAAGTCCTTCCAGAAAAGCCCAGGTAGTGCGGAACGAACGCTCGGCCATCGTGGCCCAGAAGTCACGATACTGCGAAAAGTTGTCGTCGTGTGCGCCCGGCGTGTCGCTGATGATGCGGAAGCTGAGGAAAGGCACACCATAGACGAAGCACGTCTGTGCAATGGCGGCCGACTCCATGTCGACGGCAAGTCCTTCGGGGAAGTGGCTCTTGATGTCGGCCAGTTCGGCGGCGGCTTCCACAAAGCGGTCGCCCGTACAGATAAGTCCGCCGTGTATGCGGCTTTCCAGTCCGGCGCCGTCGTTCAGGTTCAGGGCGTGTTGCAGCAGCGGGGCGCTGGCTTCGTAGTACAGGGGCATGCCCTGCACCTGTCCGTAACTGGTTCCGTCGTTGCCGCAATAGACGTCGTGATATACCAGACGGTCGCTGGCCACCACGTCGCCCACCCGCAGGCGGGTATCGATGCCTCCCGCC
>NZ_FR883106.1:0-991 GCF_000435115.1 Bacteroides sp. CAG:633
CGGTAGTGGCCGAGAGGCTGAACACCCCAAAGCCGTCGATGCTGACCGAATGGCCGTTGTAGAGCTCCGTCCGCATGGCGGAAACGAAGTTGGTGAGTACGCTCTGGATGTCGCCCAGTGTGAGCGAGCTTTTTTCTTTCATCTGGATGGAGAGGCTTTCCAGCGTAGCCGGTTTTCCCCACACCACCAGTTGGGGGTAGTACTTGGCCGGTGCGGCCTGGTCCTGCGGGTTTTTCCGCTGGACACGTTTGAATGTGACAGACATACGAGTCTCCTTTCTTGTTTTTTCGGGTGATGAGGAGGATGCGAAAAAGGCAGGAAGGACTGAAAAAAACGGAAGTAGCGTTGGCATACATTCAAAATTAATCAGTACCTTTATCACCGGTTTGCAGAGAGCATCACCGTCGGCGGATGACAACCGCCCGATGCAGCCTTCTCTTGTCCGGCCTGCCGATGTAGGCATTTCCTCTGAATCAGTAAGTTAAGCGGTGTGCACCAACCGCGTCCATGGTCTCCGGAAGTGGACAAGGCAAAGGTCCGCAAACTTTCCGACAAGGGTGGGACAACCGGTGTCGGGACGGGTGCTACTTGGACGAACTGGTGTCGGTGTTTAACGTTTATTTACTTCGGCACCCTTGAAGAAACGCATCAACTGCAATTTTGAAGTCGGAAAACACTTAAAAACTTAGCTTGAAAATGACACTGACATTGATTATCGTGCTGGCACTGGTGGTTGTGCTGGCATTAGCCGTCGGCGTGCTGGCCATTGTGAACCGCCGTATGCGCAGAAAGCACAAACAGGAAAGAGAAGAACTGGAACGCCAATATCGGGCCGTGGACGAACTGCTGAATACTGAGGCATGGAAACTGGACGAACTGTGGACAAACTCCCAGCGGCTGGAAAACGAACTGGAAGCACTCGTGCGGATGCTGGACGAACAGAACGTCAGGAGTGAAAGCCGTTTGGGGTTAGGCAAGAATTACGGTAATT
>NZ_FR883107.1:0-1317 GCF_000435115.1 Bacteroides sp. CAG:633
GGCATAGTTGCCCAGCAGTTCCAGGGCGGCTTCCATTTCCTTGGGAGCCACGGTGGTGTTCTCGGTGGCGGCGCGCGTCATGGCTTTCACGTCCTGTGCCGTCTCGCTCAGAGGGGAGGCATACCATTTCTTCGGAGCATTCTCATTTTGAGGATTACCCCGTTTCACTAATTTGTACTTGTACATAGTATTTACCATTTAAAAAGTTATACATAATGCCCTCTTTCCGGCAAGCGTCCGGAAAGAGGGCTTTTTTTACTATTGATTATCAGTTGTTTACCGACTCGCAGGAGTAACCCTTGGAGACTCCCGCGAGTCTTGCCCCGACACTCTAGGGAGTCATGGCCGGAGACTCTAGGGAGTCTTACCTCATGACTCTAGGGAGTCTTGACGGGTGACTTCGGGGAGTGCTTTTGATGTAATATAGATTTACCATTCTACATCGTCGCCGTCCTCGAAGTCGTTATGTTCGGCTTCGACAGGACTCGGTTTAACAATGGTTGTGACATTGCTGTTTTCATCTGAATACCTGTTTAACATCCTGTCCCAAAACTCCTTCTTGGTGTCCCACAATGTCAGGGTCAGTTGCTGATTATCTTGCTGGTTCCCGCACTTCAAATCCCCCAAATATGCGTTATTGGTTATATCGAGAGCCGTCATCTTGTTGCCATGACACCACAAATATTTAAGCTCTTCCAAAGTACTGACATTCAACGAGACAAGTTGATTATCGTTGCACTCCAAATCCGTCAGATTGGTCAGCTTGGTTACATCAAGGGCAGTCAGTTGATTACCGCTGCAAATCAAAGTCGTCAGATTGGTCAGCTTGGTTACATCAAGGGTAGTCAATTGATTATCCATGCAATCCAAAGTCTCCAGATAGGTGAAGTACTCAATGCCGGCAAGGCTGGTAATGTTTTTATTTCGCAAAAACAAGAAAGTTCCCCCATTCATTATTATTTCCATTCGGTTATTCTCATCCAGGGATACGGTGCCATCGGGGTTCGCCGTCCAGCCGATATTTGGGTTGAATTCTTCCACGGCATTGGCAAACGCCGCATTGAGGGCCTCGGTGAAATTGTTGGCATCCAGTGCGCCCAGGTAGGTAATCTTTCCGGCGGTGAAGGTCACCTCTTTTTGGGTGGTCTTGACGTATGTCTTGCCGCCTTCATCCATATAGTTCAGGGTAATGCCGCCCGTCAGCGTGCCGGGAGCCACGACGAAGTAGTACTCCTTGGCTGCCTCGAAGTTTCCCTTTATCGTTACCGACCGGGAAGCACTTCCCGTGGCGGTCAGCGTACCATCGGCGATGGTATA
>NZ_FR883108.1:0-940 GCF_000435115.1 Bacteroides sp. CAG:633
GTTGTATTTTTACAACATTAGACCTCCCAAAGCCTCTCAATGATGCTCAAATCTGGGGGGGCGTTTTATTTTTATACCCTATGGGCATTTAATCTGACAAGGTCTATACATACCCCATTGAAATTGCCACCCTGCTGAAAAACAGAAGTTGGGACGTTAGGGACTCCCAACGGACGGAGCATTATATCCGAAACATTGGCTATTACCCCATACCGTTTCGATAAGAAATTGCGATTGTTTCTCTTTAACGATATAGAGAAAGTAGAGATTGCCTTGCACAGCGCATTGACAAACATCGTGACGAGGAAATTGGCAATATTTTCTGGATAACAGATGGGAGTTTGTTTGTAAATGCTGACAATTTCAACCGAACCATGACATTGGTTGACAAGGAGCTGAAAAGTTCAAAGGAGGAGTCCATCCTGCACTTCAAAAGAGAATATGAAAGGTTACTTGCAACAGTAATTGGCAGATTTTCCGATGATAGACATCAAGGTTTGGTTTACCTACGAGCTGACAAGAAGAACCGTTGTGGAAATAATAGTCCTATAGACTGAACATATATGTTCCATTATTCCGCCTGCATTTTGCGAATGACCATAAAAGACAGGCGGATTTCCTTTTTGAGTATATCAAGACAGTATATGAAATATTCATCTAGGTTAGTCTTCTGCCTTAGTTCCTACATACTTGTACGAAGTTCCTCTTCATTGGAAGACAGAAGTATCACATTAATAATCCGAGGATACAATGCCTTAGCTTTATTGGTATATCGGCAAAATATCTGCCCTATTAATGAGCAATACTGAGATTTTCTGCGCAGACTGGCCTGCCTCCAACAATCTGCATCTTCTGATCCAACTTTCTTGGCGACTTTGTACCTATTGTTATTTTCGATACTGCTCAATATATCATATAATATGCAAATACAGCAATTATA
>NZ_FR883109.1:0-17519 GCF_000435115.1 Bacteroides sp. CAG:633
GGTGAATCGCGTATTACGACACACCCTCTTCTTATTTTTAACTAAACTTTTTTTGTACACCCTCAGGGGTCCAAATTGATATTGACAATCAATATATTATCTGTGAGGTATCAATATGGTATCATTACCATAAATATTCTACAATATTTCAATTCCTCCCACATCATCTAATCATAAGTTAATAAATGTAGGATAGATTCACTTGTTTATTTACGCAAAGATAATGTCTTTTATTTTAAAATCTTGATTTTTATATGTTTTTTATATATTAATTTATTGTCTTTTGGATGAAGAAGAATGTCTATTCGATGTTTATGTCGTTTATGAATTACATCTTTTACTTGATAAACTCCATAGCCTTCAATCCAAACACGTTTAGGCTTGTTTTTAGGGAATAGCCATAATAAATCACGAGAAACTGCACACCATTTGATTTTTCCTTCTTTTAATAAGGTCAAATCAATTTTGCTGCCATCTGATGTGATTAATGGATATTCACCACATTGTTCTTTAACCGGATGGTAACAAGTTAATGTAACATGGGTAATTGTTTGCGAATATCCCGAACAAATATTTATATGCCACCATAACAATAGTGCCCACAGTTTATTTTTCATCTTATTAATGATAAAATTTAAAATGTGAATGCGTGCCTTTAGGACGTACATTCCGATTAATTTTCGTTTGTATAGGTTGGGATATATATCTATCAGATATTGAAGTTAAATTTAATACCGGGTAGTAAAATGGGATATAAAACGGACTTTTTCGATAATACCATTGTATATCCTTATTACCATAAATTCTTTTATTACTTTGTTTTTGGAGTTTAGGTAATGAGACACCTTTAATCGTGATATTTCCTGGCACTATAATAGAGATATTAGGCCACTCTTTATATTTTGCTTCTTTCAATGCTATTTGGTAATCGTGCATTGCTTTTACAGCTTGAATATAAGCATTGCATATTGATTGAAATGCTGAAGGTAGAAAAGCCAATAATGTGCATTTAAATGTTATTCTATCGCCCATATTTAATAATTTGTGATTGTATTCTGTTCCATTAATGCTTTCATAAATTCTTCAATTTCTTCTTGGGTGGCTCGTCTTACTAATCCTCCCCAACAAAAATTTTTCCATCCTGTACTTTTGACGATTTTTCCATCATGCCAACCTGCCAACATGCCATATCCATCACCATTTATATATCCATTATGTATAAAAACTCTTTGTCCTTGTGGGTTATATTTGGCACATTCTTCACTATCTGGGATGCCACAAAGAAATTCTCCTACGTTATATTGATTCCTTTTCATACTTAAATTTAATTGATTACAACTACTGTATTATCATTTTCATCTTTTGCATCAAAAGCATCTGTCACATTTTTAAAAATGTTGTCTTGAACATGTACATATACCTCTGATTCTAATTCACATGATTCTAATAATTCAATTAGTTCTATTACTTTCATAATCTCTTCTTTTTTAATCTCTCCAGTTTTCGTCTTTCCCTACGTTTTGCTTTACCATCGGGAAAAGGACCACAAACTTCTAATGCCGGACGTGATGTAAGGACATATTCTTTTGTAGCAGTCTGTAATCTTTCAAGCTCATTGTTGTCTTTGATATGAATTTCAATACCATATTCATTCTTCATTATTTGTTCCAATTCACCAATCTGATATACAGTAAGTTTGTCAGCTTGACTGAAGCCCATAGTATTTAAAGCTGCTGTTAATGCTTTTATTTTATCATTACTTGTCATAATTATATTTTTTCAATATTTTGCACTTGGTAATAGCGTATGAGTTTCTCACAACCTAAACTTCCATCCTTTTTTAATGGTTTCCATACATATTCAAAAGAATAACCTAAAATAGATAACCTTATCGAAGTGATAATTCCTTGTTTGTTATCAAACCGAATTTTGTCTCCTATTTTTAATGATGAATTTTCCTCACAATATTGTTTTGTCAATTGATCAATTTGATGTTCCAATTCTCTTATTTGATCGTGTTTTTGGCCGACCAATTTGTCATATTCATCTTTAGTCATACATCATGTTTTTGAAATTACAAATAACTTAAAACGTCTTCGATACCATTTTCTAACTTTAGTTCTCCAACAAATCCAATATCTGATAGATTGCACCTTCAAGAGTTGTTACTCGATCTTCCATATCATTTCTGTAATCTTCATACTCTTGGTCCTCATATAACATTTCACACCCTTTCTCTTTCGATGTTGAGTATTTCAATGTTTTATGACATAAATCAGCAATATCTTTCAAAAGATCGTTAACTGGTTTGTCCCCCAGTGTAGCTTCAACTGTTGTCTCAATTTTTATTTTTACTTGTTTCATTGTGTCTCCTTTTTATTACAACTTTTGATTCTATGAATACCTATAATTCTACCAAACTTCATTCCTGCCTGATGATTCTTTGAATAAGTACAGAAATATTCTTTGGTTCCTTTCAGTTTTCTTGTGTAGAACCACTTGCAACTATGGCATTCAGACGGACTCATGGTTTTCCTCCACTTTTACAAAAATGACATTTGTTTCATCTTCACGATTAAAGATAGAGCAACCGCCAAACATCCCTATAATACCAACACATCCTATATGACTATTGAACACACATCCTTCGCATGGATTAAACTCATTTTCACTTTTAACGCATTTAAGTTTCACTAACCCACACTGAAAGATTTCGCCTACCTGGTATTCTGTTTTTGCCATAATTAAATCTTTAAATTAGATAATAAATCTGTAACATATATCCATTTATACACATCCATGTGTTCCGTCAGGTTGGTAAATTGTTTCATAGTAAAACAAGAGAAAATTCCATATTTATGTGATGCTAGTAATATTTCTCCTTTACCGAAATCTGGAAACTCATTTATATCATGCCATATATTGTTTAAATACCATTTGATGCCGGCAATAAACAGCTCTTGACCAAAATCATACAAAGCATCTCTACGTCCAGCTTCATAATTGGATTCTTCATTGTCTATTTTCTCAGTACAGATGTTATAAAATACTGTATTTTCAACTTCTTCTTTTGCTGCTTTGTCAACATCTTCTTTTTTCATATTTTTCGTTCTCCTTAATTATCAAAGGTTCATCTTTACTCAAACCACTTAAAAAGGTATTTAAGATATAGGCTTGTGATTTACTCATTCCAACTGGAGAAAAAGTACCGTCATCATTCTTCACCATGATGACCATTGTTCCGGGTTCTAAATCGTTCATACTTATTCCTCCTGTGCTTCTAAATAATAATCTAAGGCTTCATCACAATATGAACCTTCACACATACCGCCGTATGGAGGTTTCTCTATATCTCCATTTGTCCAGGGACAATAAGAACATAAGTGTTCACCTAACGATTTCTTTAATTCTTCTTGATTCATAATTTGATATTTTATGTAGTGGGCCTACTTGTTTTTAAAATATTTATCGACTTCTTTCCGACCATTACCAAATGAATTTGCCATTTCTCGTGCCAATAAGTGAGGTAAAGAATCTATCTTTTCCAGCTCATCTTGTTCCCACCATGCGTTTTTAAGCAAATCTGAGTTTGGGCCTATCCATGCTACAGAAAGCCGGCCATCATCGGTAATTTCAGTAACAATTCCAATTTGTGTTGATGTGATTTCTTTTTCAGCTATATTTAGCAAAATTTTAGAATCAGAGCATATTAAATGACATTGTGATTCTTGAAATGGCTTTGGTTTTATAAAATCAAGAGGATGTATATTAAATTTATCCATAATAATTTGATTAAATCATCATACAATTGCACAAGGCAAGGTTTTGTACATATTTTAATTGAAAACACGAGCATAAATCTCATCGTTTAGCAAAAGCTTGCGTCCAGAATAATCTTGTCGGCCACAAGCATCTCTGAGAAGGTTTGCTTTATTTGAATCTCTCTTGGCTATCCTTAGCAAACTAATCATTTTGCCAAATCGCGTTGACAGATGTCGCTCCATAAAACATATATGTCTGTGCCATATATACCAATATCGTCTAAGTTCTTTATGTATTCAAAACCATCTGTGTAGGGGTATATAGAACTTCCTTGTTTAATTAAAAGGCAACAGGCATTTATTGCTCCGTAATTTCCTTCAGTTAATTTTGTTATAGCGATTGTTGGATTGTCAAATGCTTTAATTCTATTCATAATTTTAGATAATAATAGTTCCAGAATTGTGTTCAATATATGTGCCGGCGTTAACTAAGCGTAACCGGTTCTTTTGCGTTTTAGCCCAATATTCTATGCTTATACTGTTAAATATATGTCTACGAATTTTTGCAGCTTTTTTCGAGAATTTAAAAATATCCTCAATAGTTTTGTTCATCCTTTCTTGGATGTCAATACCAATCTCTTCAATTTTATTATGGTGATTCACTTTTATATAACACATACCAATGCTTTCTATTTCACCAAAGACAAATATGTCGCTTAAAAATAATGGATTATGTATCTCATATATTTTCATATTTCTTCATCTTTATATATTTTACGCTCATTAATTAAAGCACTATCATAGTTTTCAATACTCCACAAACGCTCTTTGATTAATTTAAAAAAGTAATCGCACTTCTCTGAAATGTGCCATCGAAACACTGGGAATGTGGCCCACACCGGATCTTCAGGTGCTTCCTCATAAGTAAATACAGCCCACTTGTCAGCAAACAAGATGGAGATTATAGCTTTTATTTTGTTCATAGTTTATAATAATTTATCCATTAATCCAGTTGTCATATATTTGTTCCCAATTGTCTAATAATCCAATTCCAGCCCCAAAAGTATTATAACAACATGCTACCGTTTCTTTTGGGGGCAAATAACGTCCATCACTCAACATGACATATCCATCATTAATTTGTTGTTGTAGCATCGCCATATCAATAGGAATAACTTCATCTGGGAATAAAACAATGTTTCCACGACTAGTCTGATAACTAATTCTTGGTATTTCAAAGAACCCCCTTTGACCGGTTAACAATGAACATAAGCCAATTTCTCCAGCAATCAGTCGCACTCCGGTATTTGGGGCGTTAATTACCATAAAATACGCATTCTCATCATTTTTAAAATGATTGACAACTTTACCTATTCGATTTGAATCACATTGATCCATCCTTTTGTCCCAAAGATGCCCTAAATCATCATGGTATCGAATGTATTTACTCATTTTGTCCCAAGTACGTACAGAAATGAACTTTAAGGAAGGAAGTATAATTGTTTTTTCTATACCATCATCACATTTTATATCAATTCTATAGTTTTGGTTTCTATATGTACTACTTAAACTTATATCTACAACATCAAAACTTTCGTCATATCCATTATCAGTATGATATTCTTCAAGTACCAAATCTTCACTTGTCAAAATTTCATTGATTATTTTTTGAAACTCGTTTTTTGCAACGGTAATCAGATTTTCAGTGTGCATTTGTTCTTGCATAGGAATTTGGGCTATCAGTTTTACCGGATATTCCCTTTTTTCTTTATTATAGCACATATTTTCCACGATACCACAATTGACCCTTCCACATCGTTCATAGAAAAAATTCATTGTACGAACAACATCTTGTCCGCTCAATTTTGTTGGTTGTGTTACAAATAATATATAACTAACCTTGATTCTACTAAGAAGTTCTATGTGTATATTAGTAACACTAGGTGGCGTGTCTATCAAAACAAAATCTGGTTGAATTTGCCGTAATTTCTTTTTTGCCATTTCTAAATATTGACGTATCATAGCTTTCTCCAGATAAATAAATTTGTCGAACATGTTTCCTGAAGAATGCACCCAAATGTTTTTATGTGGATGTTCGCCTTGAAACTCAACATTCATTGAAGGTGTGTTTATATCAGCATCAATAATAAACACTTTGTTTCCCTGTTCTGCTAACATTCTTGCGATATTAGCAGTGGTAGTAGTTTTGCCTACCCCACCTTTGCCGGAATAGATAATTACAGCTTTCATTGTTCTTTCTGTTTATATTCTTGATTGATAAAATTTACATGGCTTTTTTCTGGCAGTTATTCCTTTCTGAAGGGCTTTGCAATACATCTGGCAATTTACAGACTCGTAGTGTTTACATTCACTACAATGTCTATCGCAAATGAATGATTTTAACAAGTGTGATACTGCTTGATATACTGTTGGTTTATAACTTTTGCGTAACCAAAAAATTGAATCGTTAAATCTTAAATATCCGGCAATCCAACCAGTCTCAACACGGCTATGCTGATCTACTAAAGCAGATGGCTGGATGGTCAGGATATATACTTCATCATTTTTATCCCTCATGTATGTGGGTAACTGGGATAACAATTGTTCTAGTGATTGCTTCATATATCTTCCTCTTTCTTAATTTCATAAGCTTTTAATAGCTCTTTATAGGTTTTACGTAACGCTGATTGTGCGGCTTCTTTAGAGGCTTTTTTGAGTGCCGGCATCCATATTTCAGTATTAAACTGAGTATCGGCTGCATTGAACAAAGAATCGTACCGATTTGTGTGTAATTGGCATGATGTCGAGATTGCGAAAATAATGACAACAATTGAATCCATAATATAATGTATATAATCAATAAGGGCCATTTCAAATTATTGAAACAGCCCTTTACTATTTAATAAATCAACCCTTAATGTATTTCAATCCAAAACACCAGCGCAACATACAACGTTGGAAATAATTAATCTTATGATATACAGCCAACGTTGTATGAGTTGGTGCATGGTACAAATGTGCAATAGGAATTAATGGCTTTTGTAAAAGACCGGTTTGTAATGATTGAGGTTTACAGCTCATAACATTACTGCAACAGTTTAATTCGTTCATCCAGAATTTTCAAATATTCGCTCATTCGACTCTCCTGTTTAGAAAGGAGCTGTCTCTGATATTTGTCTTTTACTATCTCCAGAAATTTAGGAGATTCAATAAACTGGCGTAGTTTTGAAAGTTTTTCGTATAACTCTTCACGTTCAATCGTCAATCTATCAAGAAACGAATCAGCACATTTATACACCTCTTCAAATGGTTCTGATGGCATCCAGTCTTCACAACCGTCTATATACTTAATATGGTAGCCCGGCTTGTTGTATTGTTCCACATCGCTGGGCACTCTGCCTACTTGCAAAAATCCTCTTTCATAAGCCTGCCCCATAGTCATGGGTTCAGCTTCTACTTGTTTTATACCAATGTATTTTTTCATAAATCATTATTGTTAATAAAATTGTGATACCGACAGGACTCGAACCTGCAATCTACCCGTTAACAAATAGGCGCATTTACCATTCTGCCACGGTATCTATGAAGATTAATTTATTTTGTCATTTTCAGAAAGTCCGGGATAACTCCATATAGCGGTGTTTTTCCATCCCATTTTTCAATGAATTGTTTCTGAAGGATTTCTTTAGTAAGCCCTCGCGATTGAATAAGTAGTTGTTCCGTGCGAAGTTGTTCCAATTCGTTACGTTTTTTCTGCTCTTCAATTTGTTGATCTAGGACAGAAATATTAGTATTAACTTCATTACGGCTATCTATTTTTTCTCGTACTTTATTTGAAAATTCCAACTGAGCTGAAAAACTTTTTAGTTCTAAACCTCTTTTTTGAAACTCATCTTTTACGATTTTCTCCAGATTCTTTTCAAACGATAAAGAGCCTCCATCTGCCATTAAACTGTCTGTTTTATATTTTCGGCTTTCTTCTTTAATAAGGTCATACATACGAGGTTCCAAAATGTTGTTTTCCAACGATTCCATAAAATCGCTTCCTCCACCAATATGCTTATTGTCGAATACTACATCAACCGCACGGTCTTTGATTACCTTATAAGAATATACTGGACAGGCTGTAAATTCGGTGTTGTCGGCAGCTTTCAATGTTACCGCTTCATCAAAACCGCCTCGCTGATCAAACAGCGGAACCTGAAACAATTCAGTTCCCCATTCCCAAGTAGAGACCTTTCCTGACACAATCTTAAAATCAGATTTACCTTCTTTGCCATAGTTTTCCATTAATACGCCGGCATAATTAGGTGCAACACGTTCACAAGAGGCTAATGATAACATCAAAGCCATACAGACTACTGTCCATTTAAGAAAATTTTTCATGCTTAAAAATTTTGATTAGTTTATGAATAAAATAAATGATTGAAAATAAAATAATTCCTATTCCAAACCATGCGTCAATATGATTAAATACACGGTTCCCAATAAATAATCCTACTAATAGAAACGTTATTAAAATTGCAAACTTCTTTATCATAAAAATTATTGATTGCTATAATTTCTAAATAAGTTGCGCTACATGGACTCGAACCATGACCAACAGAACCAAAATCTGTTGTGCAGCCATTACACCATAGCGCAATGTTCATATTGGGAACCGTATATGCTAACGCTTAAAAGCACACACCAATAATATCAACACCAGTGCTACAAGGCAAAAGGCTATCGGAATCCACAACGGAGCCAACACCCACCACCATGACCAATCAATTACACTACATAGTTTCAATACAATAAAAACAATGGCCAATAAGCCACAAAAACTGATGCCACCTCCAGCAGAGGAACTTGTTGAATTGCTCATAAAAATATATTTAAGTTTAATGAATTACATAATAGGGAATTAGCAATAAAGGAACTATACCACTGGAGGTACGGTTCCTGTAGGCAACCATGTCATTGTTGACATAGATTGTTTGCAATACCATCGAATTGCTTTTTTAATCATATTCCACATATTTATTATAATTAAAGATAAGAAAATCAGTGGAGCGTAACGGACTCGAACCGTTGATCTTCTGCTTGCAAAGCAGACGCTTTCCCCATCTAAGCTAACGCCCCAATTCCAGCTATTTTCACAAACCACTGAAAATGAAAGAGAGGATAATGGGAGTGGAGGTGGGCGGACTCGAACCACCGAACTCATAAGAGGACTGGGTTACAGCCAGTTGCAATTGCCACTATGCGACACCTCCAAAAACCTGACTATTTTCTACAAACCGTCAGGTAAAAAGTCTTATTATGAAAAAATTACCAAAGAAAATTGTCAAGTGACCGAGGTGGAAATCGAATCCACAAGTCCAAAATGGACATAGCATTTTAAGTGCCACGCGTTTACCTATTTCGCCACTCAGCCATTTCTTTATTATTCTCACGAACCATAAAGAACAAATGCCATGTCAAGAATAATAGAAAATGACATAAAAACAGTCTGAACAAAAAGTTGTGGAGATGGAGGGAATCAAACCCTCGTCCGTACAATCGAAAAAGTCAATTATTCACACGGTTTGTTTTATCCGTTACATCTTCGGGTTGTCTTTTGCAAAAAGTCACTTAAAACAAAGGGCCGACTAGATGCCAGCGATCCACCAGCTATTTAAGGATAACTCCTATTTTCAACAATTCTGTTTCAAGGTCTGTTGAACACCCATTTACTTATGCAGCAGCTCTATAAGCTACACGAGAAGTAAAAGGAACAATTTTGTTATTGTTGCCAGTTAATTGTTGTGCATATTAGGATGCCTCCATCCGTGAATTGAATTCGTCTAACCATACGTCAAACTCAATCATCCCCATGCGGCCCCAGATGGATTTGAACCACCGACCATCACGTTAACAGCGTGCCGCTCTACCAACTGAGCTATAGGACCAAATACTCCTGTTCACCATCTGACCATCCCCTTTTTTGGCGATGATTGAGGATTTGAACCCCACAAGAGCAAAAATTATACCGATAGATTACCCTGCTCGGTACCACACCGCCAGCATACGTTCTGGAAACAACGACACTTCTAAGCAATTACCGGTTAACTTAACTTTGGTAAGTGGTTGTCTGTCTTCGATTCCTTGGCCTTCGGACTTGTGGGCTTCGGGGCAGACTCGAACTGCCGACTCTAAGGCTCTAGCCAACTGAGCTACCGAAGCCGGACGGAGAGCTTATACCTTGAAAATCTTCGCAAACGATTTTATTGAATTTTCATTGTTTGTTTTCAAAGAAGATAAATCAGAAATCTCAGCTTGCAAGGTGGCAATTTTTTTCTTTACGGCCAGCTATTGCAACATCAATTTCGGTGTTCAACTGCTCCAAATCTTGTTTGGCCTGAGAAAACATATTCATAATATTCTCTCGCCTGGCTTTAAAACTTTCCATATAATGTGTTTTGAATATAATTTTAATACCTTACGCTTCTCCCTCCAGCATCATCATCAAAATGCTGGAGGGGCTGCGTTGTTTTTATTATGAAGAAAAAAGTTCCCAATATGTCAAAGACCGTTATTTAGTTGCGGAGGCCCGACTCGAACAGGCGACCTCTAGATTATGAGCCTAGCGAGCTACCAACTGCTCCACTCCGCGATATACATTCGGTAAGGCATTTAATAGAAATAGTCTGTGGTCATACCGAATGTTGTAGAATTGATTATTTATTTCCAAAATCAGCTGGGGTTTCTCCCCATTTTTTATTATCCCAATGCTTTACTTCAATTGTGTCAACATCCCATGCTAATGCTTTTAAGAAAATTTCTGCCTTTTGTAATTCTTTGCATTTTTTCTTGGATGCTGTTTTTTTATTATTGAACCAAGCAATTGCGGTTTGGCTGTCCGTATATATAACACGTGGATGATAATCATTCTCGATAATGTATTTTGCCGCTTCAACTACACCTAAAAACTCACCAATATTTACTGTTTTATTACCTAAATTCCGATAAAATATTCGTTGGCCAGTTTTCAGATCAATACCTTGGTATTCTGTAATTTTGTTTTTTACAGAATGTGCAGCATCGGTGGCAATTCCGTCAATTGGAATATGTATCATATTTAAAATCTACCAAAATCGTGTAGGAACAGGCATCGGGTACAAACCTCCATTTTTAGCAGGCTGGAGTTTTGTTATTACAGAAGCGTTTACCCAGAATTTACATGGAATTTCGCCTGTAATCAATGCCAATCGAATTGTATCATAATACGATTTACGTCCTTGTGCCTTAATACAAGCCTTTTTACGTTTTCTAGGTAATTTAGGCTTAATGCTTTTTATTCGGCGCGACATAATAACCGTCGTTTTTAAAAGTTGTAAGTAAAATATTGGCTGTTCTTCGGAAGTCTTCTACTACCTGTAAAAGATTTTTTATATCTTTTCGATTTTCCAAAACTGAAATCACACCTTCTATAGTTCTTACAGTGTCTTTTCTACCGTCCATTGGGTCGTATTTGATAGTCTTATTACCAAATTTAACTTCAACATTGTAAACAGCATTTTTAACCACGTTTGTATAAATTTTGGCTTCAAAAGCATGTGGCTCTGCGGAAACAACAATAAATCCTGCATTTTTATTTTTCATCGGAATCATTTCCACATCATATAACACCCCAACTTCAATTATCGGCGATAGTTCATGGGTAGCCACGCATACTTTTTTAGGTTCACTCGCGTCTTCTCTTACCCCTTTTATACAACCATTTTTAGTGTTGATAGACACAAACCCAACCCAAGAGCCTGTGCGTTCTGATTTAATGAATTTCAGTTTTGTTTTAATCTTTTCCATATTTATGATATTGTTTGTTATCAAATAAAAAGCCTCGTTAATCTTTAAGACTACGAGGCAAAGATACTATATTGTTTTTAAATAGATACTCATTTTAATATCTTTTTTATATTTAAATCATTGTAAATCAAGTATTTATATTATTCAAAAATTAACTAATATAGCTATTATAAATAACTATCTATCAACGTTTTGGACAAATCATTATTATTGTATCGAATATATTAATAATCAGCTTCCATATCATCTAAAATTTGTTTCACTTTTGGGATGGCAAATTCTCCATTAGCGTTACGATATTCTATGATATGCACTTGATAGTCCTGTGTCTTGAAGTTTTTGAAGTACATCCATCAGTTTGTTTTCAGGAAAGCGATACATAGAATTTCTGTCTTGATGTTCTGTGCCAGGTAATAGTATTTCCCATAGACATAAAGCATCATCTAAATAAGTTTCGTAGTTTTTACCTACATGAAACAAAATTATACCTGCGTATTCTTTCTTATAGAATTGATACGCTTCAATATGAAAACCTTTCATCATATAATTATAAATTTATTTGGTGAGCAATACACCTATCGCATAGACCATCGTTCCGGATAAATATAGTTTGCGATAATTGAGTACCACAATTCCGACAATAGCACATGCGCTTAGGCTTTTGTTTAATCACATACTGAATTTTACGTTGATTGACGTTATACACACCAGACAACTTTTCAATAATTTGTTTCTCAGTAAATTGTTTTGTTTTGACTAATTTCCAATAATCATGGAATATCAATTTATCTCTGGCAGCTTTTTGATCCAATATTCCCTGGTCTCTTAGAGCTACAATATATGGATAGGGAATATGGGTTATATCTGCTATTTTCTGAGCATACAAATCATATATCCGAGCAACACTCATTTTTTGACAATAATTTTAGTTTGTAATACAATGGATTTTGAATTTTCAATTTCGCATATTAAGTTAAACGCATCTTCTAAAAGTGATAACATGATACGGTTACTATCTTCGTGGGACATGTTTTTCCAATCAATATCAAGTTGTTTCGCAATTTCCATTGCTGGCTTATAAAACTCATTATTTTCTGGAATATCTGTGACATTGTATATTTCATCACGTCTTCGATCGAACAGCAAACCGCTTAATTTAAAATATTTAAAAAAAGCTTCTATTGTTTGCTGTTTATTTTCCGGACTGATTGTTATTTGAAATACGCTTTTATTTTCTTTCATATATTGATAATAAAAATATAAATTTATATATTTGTACAACAAATCTTTGTAACAATGAAAATTAGCAAACGGATATGGTTTTATTCCATAATATTTACGATAATAATTATCGGAAGTATATGTTGGTATCAATACCAAAATACCAAACAAATAATAGATGAAATACAAATTCAAAATGAAGAATGGGCTATTCAGAAAAAATATCCCTGGAGAGCAAGAAAATTAGATTCCGCTTCTGACTTACAAATGTGCAAGACTTTAATTTACAACAGTGATTTAACTGATGAAGAAAAAAAACAAGAAGAGGCAGAGCTAATACGCAAATATCAATCTCAACAAAATAATTAATTATATTTATTGGATTTATATTTTAGGATTAAAGGCTGTATTCCAAATCATTATACAGGCCATAATTAAAATAATTATCGCTAAAATAACTCCACACCCATACGCATTGTTTTTTGCTCCTATAGTTATTGCTATACAACACGATGCAATTAACAGAAATGCAAAAAACAATGCTTTGGCCAAACCTACGTTAGAAATAGCCACAAATATTACAAACATGACAAAAGACAAACATATAAAGCCTAATGTTTTAGCGAAAATCTTTAAATGCTTATGCTGAATATTCATATTATATACTTTCTATATTTAACTCATAGTTCAATACTTCTATAATTTTCAAAAAGTAATCAATAGTTACAACATTTTTCTTAGATTCAATATTAGCTATAGTAACATGGGTAATACCTGTTTTTTCTGCTAAAATTCGTTGAGTATATGAAACCTGGGTTCTTGTTTGAATGAGCCAGTCAATAAACTGTTCATAATCAGAAAATACAACACTTGATTTATTTGCTGAAGACAAAACTATTCTGGCATTTATAGCATTCAAATAGTTCATTAATAATTTCAAATTAAAATTATTAGTTCCACTTTCCAAACGATATACAGATGTAGGCATAACATCCATTGTGGCACAAATAGTCTTCATGGGTACTCCAGATTTTTGTCTAATGTCTTTAACAATTTCACATAATACTTTTCTATCCATACTTCTTTTTTCTACAAAAATATTGAAAACAAAAGATATACACAAATGTTTTATTGCTTTTCTATAATCTGTTTCTCAACAAAAGATATTACATCATCAATTTTTTGAAATGCTTCATCTATTAAGTCTATATATTCCTGCATTTTATCACCCCTGGATCCCATTTGGAAACCTTCTGGCATAGCATCATAAGCATCCTGTTCTTCGGATTGAATATCCGAAAGTGTATCTTTAGCTTCTTCAAGTTGCGCTACTACATCATCAAATCTTGCTTTTCGTTCTTTATTCATATTACTTACAATTAAATATTAGTGCCCAGCCGGCTGCGATGACCGGCTAAACGCATTTGGGCTATATTATTTGTTATAATGAGGATTTGGCTTTTGTTCAACCGGACCATCGCCGTATTTGTTTTTATATTTACGAAAATCTACGGTCTTGATTTTTGTGATGATACGTTCACCATTCCTGAATTGTAATCCATGCGGAGTTTTGAGAACCAATCCTTCAGCATCATAATCTTTGTTTTCGGCAATAACAGATTTAAACCCTGCTTTAACATATTCAATCGCTTCTGGAAGGGTCATATATCCAATGAAAGGTACAATTGGAATATTTAATTTACTGGCAATGTCCTGGCAAGCCTCACGGTTTAACCACCAATTGTTCACTTTGACATCAAACAAGATAAAACCAACATCATTTTTAATATAATTTCCCCCTTTCTGGATTTTAGCCCCATATCCTTCTCCGTATAAAACTACCGTTGTTCCTGCGATTACTGTAGGGAAAATTTCCAACCAATTTATTTGACCAAATAAGCTATCCAGTTTCATGGTCAAATGTGTGGGTAATTGTGCAGCTTCAGTACGGCCTTTAATTTTCATCCGGCATTCAATTGGCTCATCATCATATTGTGCTCCAAAATATAATTCAACACGGATGTTGGTTCCGTCAATTTTTTCTGTTGCTTCCCATTTCAAGTCTTTTAAATACTCAAATTCCGGACAAGTAAACATATCAGGAATAATAATGTTGTTTTCATCACGCATAAACAGCGTGTTAATTTTTTGATACTCTGTATTCATATTGATTTATCATTTAATTGTTTAACAATGATCTAAGTTCTGTAAATTGAGGAATTAATGCAGTAGTTTCTGCAAAATTCAAAAAAGGTAATGCTTCAGGAAAATTCTCTTTAATACGTTTGAAAGATTTTAATTGCAACAAAGCATCTGATACTTTCGACATATAATCCCCTTTGTCTTGTTGCAATTTTTTACGTTTGTCTATTAAAACCTTAGCATGTTTATAATCTTCTATTTCAATTTGTATATATTTATTGGAGATAGGGTTAACTATGTTAGATTGAATCTGTCCACCAAATGATGTAGCGAATCCCAAATACTTAGATTTATTGATAAAATATGAGCTATATTCCACTCCCACTGCTAAAATAGGAGCCGGAATATATTTCTTTATTAACTCATCCCCAAATTGACGCTCCGCTTGTTCGGCCAATTCAATTTTCTTATCAAACACTTGGCTAGCCAACTGTTTAGCAGCTTCATCAGCCATTGATCTTGTAACTTGTTTTGCCATAATAATTAATTTTTATGCAACTTTCTTTTGAATAGTAGATAATGTATTACACAAAGCTTCACACAATACTTTAGCCATATTAACTTCAACAGCATTACCGATATACTTTTTCTGTTCTGCCTGAGTGCCAACCAGCACATAAGCATCAGGAAACCCCATGATTTTTTTTAATTCCGGAATTTTCAACATCCTCATTTTAATGTCCATAATTCCATATAAAGCCATAAACTCTTTGATTTTCCTCATAGGTTCTGAATCATTTTCATAAATACAATACATAAAGCCTTCTTTAACCGGAACAATAAAAGGCGGTAATTCACCATCATCAACAGCTTCAATCAAATATGGCGGCATTTTATCCATTCTAGCTATCAATGTAAAACACGGTGCGTCTACAGAACCGCCGGCAGACTGGTATTGCGGATTCATTAGCCATCTATTGCAACTTACCAAATTTTGTTTAGGGGTTGTAGTTACGGCACCGCATGGTTCATGGCAACTTGAAGTTTGCCCACCACCAGAATATTGATTCACAATAAATGTAGAACTAATCAAAGCACATCTGTCTTTTGTTGTCAACGTAGGAGCTGGAGAGTCAACGTCTTTTACAAATCCATTGCCATAATGTACAGAAATAAAAGTATGATGATCTTTAGTAGTAATTGTTCCAGCCGGTTGTTCAACACTTATGTTTTTTCCCATTGGATCTCCACTATATGCTTTAGACAAAAAATTAACATGCGCTAATCCTAAACGATTTTGAGTTGCGACTGTAGGACATGGGGCTTCAATATCTGGTGCTACATATTTACCAGCCTGATTCATAGAATTATATTTCACCAGAAAAGCATCTTTTCCTCCAGCTACAAACTTAATCAGACCAGCGTAAATGCGATTTAACGAAGCATCCACCAATGGTTTCTTGCGGTTAAAAATACTCTTTCCTTCATCACTAAAATCCAAAACATCTTTAACCGGTTTCCAATGTTTTTGCCCCATTATAGGTTTTTTAGAATGTGTTTGTTGGGGGAATGCAATAGGCAAATCTCCTTTTGCAAAAATACCAAAGAAACGTTTTCTGGATGTATATGCTCCATAATCAGCTGCATTTAAGATACGATGGTCAAAGCGATAACCATAAGTTTTTACATTAGCAATCCATCTTAAATAAGAATTGCCCTTATCTTTACTAATTGGCTTTCCGTTTTCGTCAAGATCACCCCAGCTCATAAATTCTTCTACATTCTCTATTTGAATATAATCCGGATTAATAGCTTCAATGTATCGAAACAAATGCTCTGCTAAAGTGCGACTATCAGCATCGCGCGGTTGACCACCCTTAGCCTTGCTAAAATTCGTACATTCTAACGAGGCCCATAAAACGACCAAAGCGTCGGGGTACATTGTACGATATTTCTCTAAATGTGCTGTTAACGGAGCCAACTCTAATGTCCTAATGTCTTCCGTAAAATGGAGTGCATCAGGATGATTTGCTGCATGACTGGCAATAGCGTTTTTGTCGTGGTTAACACAAGCTATTACTTTGGCACACTGCTTATCATCATGTTTTGCCAGTTCTACTCCAGTAGATGTTCCACCAGCACCACAAAACAAATCAATATATAGTAATTGTAAATTTCCCATTATTTGCTATAATTATGCCTCACTTTCTAAGAATTCTGATATATCTTGGTCTGGAAGGTTGAATGTATTTTCATCTAAATAGTAATAAATCTGTTCATCAATCTCCTGGGCTTCACGGGTTGACCAATTGCCCATATCATCTAATAATTGATTTCCCAGGCGTTCAACAGAAACTACAACCGCTTCTTCATCAGGTGTTCCTTCAAAGATGACAATTGATTTTGTAGGATATTCAACACCCTGCCACTCAATATATTGAGGGTGTTGGCAGAATAGCTCCTGTATAAGAGATTTTAATTTATCAGACTGAAAATCGGATTGTTTCATGTGCCAATATGCTTCCCAGAATGTAAATCCTGCTCCACGCAACATTTCTTTAATGA
>NZ_FR883109.1:17585-19803 GCF_000435115.1 Bacteroides sp. CAG:633
AGAGCACACCAATAACCTTTGTCAAAGTCTTTTAAAATAGGAAACAATTCTTCGGCCATTGCTGTGTATGAATTTACACAAGATTCTTCCTCAATATCGTCTGATTCATCATTTACAGGAATCAGATTAATAATGGTATTGTTTTTGATAGGAGCATGTACGGAAGTGCATATTTGCATTGTCTTACAATTGCCATCGTTAAGCATGTCCCATTTAACTTTTTCACCTATTTGTATAAAATCATATTTGCTCATAATAAATCAACTTAATCTAAACGATTTGTCCATGCCCGCACTTGTTCTGCTAAATTTTCAGACATTGGGCGTAGGTTATAAAAATATTCCCAATCTATTTCATTCTCAAATCCCGGACAATGATGGGCTACATATTCATAAAATTCATCTCGTTTTCTTTCTGCAAATTCTTCATCATCCTCATCATCTAACATCATAATTTTGGGAGTATTGTTTTCTCGGCATTCCTCTGCTGTTTGATAAAACCTATTGAATTTATTGGCATCATACACATTTCCTTGACAATCAATAAATTCAATTTCTCCTTGATGTATCACACAACCTTTTAAACGTTCTCTAGGCGTTCTGCATATCGGCCTGGATCCATCCCAAAGCCAACCAGAAAACTGAATACCGTTCCAAAGCAAATGCAACAAATATTTCTTTGAAAAATTCTCAATATTTATTTTGTTTAATGCTATTGCATTTCTTTCTTGCGTAGCGTCTTGAACAGTTGTATAAATACTTATATTTGAAGCAACCTCTATTTCTCCTTGTTTGTTGCCTAACCAAAAAATGTGTTGCGTGTTCACATTATGTCCACATATACCATCCTCTGTAACTTTTATGCCTCTATATTCAGCTTGATAGATTACGCCATTTCTGTGCATAAACACTCTAGTCCCAAAAGAAACAGGATAAACTGACACATATTTTTCTGTCATACTTATTTACATTTAATTGCTTAATATGTATTTATTGTTTAGAACCAAACTAATATTCTTGGGGTCTCCCAATAAAAATTGAATACTGGAAAAATCTCTTTAAGCGTTATCAAAATTTTCCCAGTTACTTGTTTCAAATGTCTGATTCTGAGAAAATCATTTGTTACCCAGTAATCAATTCCACTTTGAAGGCCAATCTGAGATAGAAGGGCCTTCAAAAAACACTTGATATTGCGTTTTGCGTCTTTTATAGAAGCGGAATTGAATTCTGTATAAACAATACGCTTTTTACGTTTTCGAGTCATTACTTGTTTTGTTCATAATTATTGTAATATTCTCTCCAAATATCCGGAAACTGAAGTACCGCATATTCGGCTAATTCCTGTGTTCTG
This sequence comes from Bacteroides sp. CAG:633, assembly GCF_000435115.1. Lineage (NCBI taxonomy): Bacteria > Pseudomonadati > Bacteroidota > Bacteroidia > Bacteroidales > Bacteroidaceae > Bacteroides > Bacteroides sp. CAG:633. Next base: position 18,936 of record NZ_FR883109.1, read on the forward strand.
AAGGAGAGCCGAGGCACGAAGTACCAAAACGAGTTCCCGAAAGAGTAACCCGCGTACACGTACCCGGGGGCGCAATCCGAGCCGACTTGAAAATCAACGTCACCACGAACTCCATCACGTTTAATCCAATATATGCCATATCCCTCTTCGCGTTCTTCCGCATCTTTCGTTAATTCCCACCCTTCGTTTAAAGCTTTAGCAATAGCTAAGATTTTCATGTGTGCTATTGCACATTTCATTTCACCTTCATTAAAATGGAAGGTATCAAAAACATGTAGCTGTAAATTATTTTCCCAATCATCAGGAATATTCAACTCATTACAAACATCTTTCCATGTCTTGATTCTATCCATCACGTTGCCCTTGAAATCCATATCTGGAAACAGGTGGGTCAGCATGTTTTTTACTTCTTCACTTCCAGATCTGTAAGCTGCTATTACATTACTTTTTAAAATCTCGATTTTTGATTCCATAATTACTTCTTTTTAAATTGGATTTTTCCAGATTTGTATAAATTGATTTTTTTATCTCTATATCTTTTTTTGACTTCAGTCCAATACTCTTTTGTATGTTTTTTAGCTGGAGTGCGTACAGGAGGTGTGATAATAGATTGAATCAGTCGTTTGCTGACATTAAACATAGAAGCCAGCTTGCGTTGACTATAGCCTTCACGTGCTAAAATCCTTATTGCTTGTCGTTGGTCTTCAGACAATTTAGCTCGGCCATCATACTTGGTGCCGGCCACTTTTATTGATTCTATCTTTAACGGCATATTACCAACCCAATTGATTTGCAATTTCTTGACACTCACTAAAATGAATGGTGTGACATCCAGCCGTAAGAATATCGTTCTTATAGGAATTGATTT